>JAFUWR010000250.1 GCA_017471125.1 Clostridia bacterium
GCCTTCAGGTCCGCCGCCAGGTCGATCAGCCCTGCGATCTCCTCCGGCGTGAAGTCCAATAGCTTCAAAAAACTCCTGCCCTTCATGTCCATCGCCCATGCCTCCATTACGATTCGATACCAGTTATTATAGCCCCCGGGCGCTGGAAATGCAACCGGGGGAATGTAAAATTATACGATTATATATGAATAATTATGCAAAATCGATGTCGCAGAATATAAAGCAAGACCGCCATCCTGCGTAATGGATAGCGGCCGAAAACCATTCTTCGGAGGGTAGAAGCCGTCCCAAAGGCGTCATCCCTTCCTGCCACCTATTATAACACCAAAGGCGGGCGCTGTCAATGTCTGACGGCGCTCATTTGCGTTTCATGAGTTCCGGGGATAGGGTTCTTTCGTATCGGTCAGCCCGGCGAGGTAATCCATACTGGTGTTGAGCGCCATAGCGATGCGCTTGCACTGTTCAAAGGTATAGTAGCGCTTTCCGGCCTCGATTTTTGAATAATCGCTCTGGTCGATGCCGGTCAACAACTGCATTTTGACCTGCGTATAACCGCGTTCTTTTCTTAAATCTCTCAATCGGGACATTTTTTATCACCCAAATCAAATTATGTCATGATGACCTATTGACAAATAGGGTGATATTGACCTATTATAGTAAATGGAAATCGTGAAATGGCCTAAATGTGGATTTCTGGATTGTCCGTGCGCATGAGGATGTAGTCTATGCTGACACCGTAGAAGTCGGCCAGTATGAGCAGGGCGTCCGTGGGCGGGATGCGCTCGCCGCTTTCAAACTTCGAGATCAGCGCCTGGTCGATGCCCGTTTTCATTTGAAGCGCGATCTGCGTAAGGCCCCGTTCCCTGCGCAATTTGCGCAAGTTGTTTTGCATACAAATCACCAGTATTATTTTTACATGACAAAGCATTGACGAATATGACAATGTGTCATATAATCGATATAGCTACTATCAGTGATATTCTTGGGTCGGGTGGTGTATACCATGAAAAGATGATCTTAACCGCGTATTATGCGATTTTGTGCGTTCGTTTTTGCTTTTCCGACGATTGAAAGGAGTATCGGTATGAAGTTCAAGAGATGGTTGTCCGTTCTATTGACACTTGTTGTGTTATGTGGAGCGGTATCCGTGAAAACGGTGGCGGAGGTTAAGGTACCTTTTTATCAAGTCATTGATAATGTTGTTTACTATATGAACGCATCATGTAAAGCAAGATTGCCTTTTTCATTTACAGACCAACCGTATGCCGATGCCAAAAAGGTTGGATTTATTAATATAGGGGCTGCATTTAATATAAAAGCGTTTGTGGAAAACAAGTATCATAATCTATGGGCCGTTACTGATGATGATAAATATATTTATGCCGGAATGAAAAAGAACGACGCTGGTGGTTGGACGGTTGAAGGTAGTCAATACTTAGACTATGTTAAAAACCTGACGGTGTGGACATATGCTGGAAACCTTCAAAACGCAGTACTGAAAGCGGGAGAGCCCTTTAAGCTGTCAGGGGCAATCTATGCTATAAATAACCCGACATATATAGATAATGTTGAAGTCAAGGTGGAAAAGTTAAACGGGGGAAATTGGGTGGCGAGTGGTGGAAGTTGCGATATAAAGCCAACAGATGCAGATAAATACAATCTGTCTGTACTGTTAGATAGGACATCGATTAACGATAAAATTCACTTTGACCAATTATCTATCGGAGAATACAGAATAAACTTTAAGGTTAACTATTTATACATGTGGGATCCCATGTTTAATACGCCTCATGGGTTTAGTTTTGATAGGCCAGATTCAATCAAATTAGGATATAATTATCAGATTTATCAACCGTTTTCAGTTGTTGAGAAAATTAGCACTACTCCGATTGATTATGAATCACCCAAGTATACGAACAACATCTCATTTAACAACATAGCTTATCCCCAAACCTACAAAATCAACAAAAGTGGTTATGTGCTAAATACAGGAACAGTGAATTCAACCTATCCTTTGACAAGTCTGAAATCAGAGATCGTAAGCGAAAATGGGAAGGTTATTTCCAGTTATACACGCTCCGTTTCTGGGACAAGTTATGCAGTGAAGGATTTGGATACTTTTTCAAACAGTGATAACGGTGTTCACTTCTCGTGGATTACTGAACCTGGCACATATTATTGGAAGTTGACCGCGACAGATAATCAAGGCTACAGTAATTCCTGCTCCATGAGATTTACAGCTTATAACGATGGAACAATAGCGCAAGACACGACAAAACCTACGATCTCCAATGTTCAGATAACGGACGTTTCTTCCGCAGGGTATACCGTTACATGCGATGTATCAGATAATGTTGGTATTTCAAAGGTTCAATTCCCGACATGGACGGACAATAATGGTCAGGATGATTTGATTTGGCATGACGCATCTGTCTCGAATGGACATGCGAGCTATTATGTGAGAACAATAGACCATAATCATGAATCGGGCCGTTATATCACACATATCTATGCATGGGATATGTCAAATAATCAGACATCCTACGGTGTAGATGTCTATATCCCTTCTCCGATCAGTAATGTAAAGGTAACAGATATATCTCCTTCCGGTTATACCATTACATGTGATTTTGACATGGCATGGGGTGCAAGCCGAATAGAGTTCCCGACATGGACTATTCAAAACGGTCAAGATGATTTAGCGGGCGATTGGCCAAAAGGGACTGTCTCAAATGGCAAGGTAAGCTATACGGTCAAAACAAGTGACCACAACGGGGAAAAGGGTTGCGATTATCTTACGCATATCTATGCTTGGGATTCAGCAGGTCACAACGCATCGGTTAACCAAGATGCGTATAATTGCTTACTGGTTCATGTTCCAGCAATAGCATCTACACCTACGCCCGCTCCGACAGCGACGCCCACGCCCATACCGAAGCCAGTGACTTATAGAATAAATACCAAGGGATATGAAAGAAATTATAATCAAAACAAGGTATTTACTGAGGATGATTTCGAGGTCTATTTGGTTTATGAGGATGGGTCAAGTGAAGAGACGAGAAATTTCCAGATACAGAAGCAGGAAATAACAAGGGAGGATTTGATTAGCGTCTATATTGTCATTCCGGATGTCGGATGTTTGGTAAAATATGGTGTTAGGATCGCAGCGGCATCAACGCCTACTCCGACGCCCACCCCGACAGCCACACCTACGCCGAAGCCGACGGCGACGCCCACGCCGAAGCCGACGGCGACGCCCACACCGAAGCCCACGGCGACACCTACGGCGACGCCCACGCCGAAGCCGACGGCGACGCCCACGCCGAAACCCGTCGTAACGGCGACGCCTACGTCGAAGCCGACGGCGACGCCCACCCCGAAGCCCACGGCGACGCCCACGCCGAAGCCGACAGCGACACCCACCCCGAAGCCTGTTGTAACAGCGACGCCAACTCCTGTCCCCACGGCGACGCCTACCCCTGTCCCGACGCCGACCCCCACCCCCATCCCCACGCCGACGCCCGTCCCGACGCCCGCGGTCGAGGTCATCTCCATGACGAAGAACCTGACCAAGAACGCGGAGGCGTACAAGAGCTACAAGGTGGTCGTGGAGGGCAAGACCATCGCGACGTGCGTCTCGGGTTCGACCAAGGTAGCGACGGCGGACAACGCGGGCAACATCGAGACGCTCAAGGACGGCACGGCGAAGATCACCGTGACCACCACGGACAAGAAGAAGGTCACCCTGACCCTCAAGGTGACCGACCCCTACCTGCCCACGAAGGTGGCGGTGGCCCAGGGGACGGCGCTGACGGTAAATCTGGACGAGCCGGTGACGCTCAAAGCCGCGCTGACCCCGGAGACCGCCCGCACCGCGCTGACCTGGACCTCCGGCAGCAAGGCCGTGGCGACCATCGACGACGCGGGCCTGGTGACGCCGTTGAAGCCCGGCAAGACCACCGTCACGGTCAAGACCGCGAACAATAAAAAGGCCACGATCAAGCTGACCGTGGTCGACCCCCACGTGCCCACCGGCGTGACGATCTCCAACGGCGCGGCGCTGACGGTGAATCTGGGCGAGAAGCTGGCGCTGAATGCCGTGGTCGCGCCCGCCGCGGCCAAGCAGGAGGTGACCTGGACCACCAGCAGCAAGACCATCGCCGCCGTGGATGAAAAGGGCGTGGTGTCGCTGCTCAAGACCGGCAAGGCCACCATCACCGCCAAGACCTACAACAACAAGAAAGCTACGATCAAGCTGACCGTGATCGACCCCTACGTGCCCACAGGTGTGACCATCCAAAACGGCGCGGCGCTGACGGTGAACGTGGGTGACAAGCTGGCGCTGAACGCCGTGGTCGCGCCCGCTGCCGCCAAACAGCAGGTGACGTGGAGCACCAGCAGCAAGGCCATCGCCGCCGTGGATGAAAAGGGCGTGGTGTCCCTGCTCAAGACCGGCAAGGCCACCATTACCGCCAAGACCTACAACAACAAGAAAGCCACGATCAAGCTGACCGTGATCGACCCCTACGTGCCCACGGGCGTGACGATCTCCAACGGCGCGGCGCTGACGCTCTACGAGGGCGAGACCGCGCAGCTGCGGGCCGTGGTAGCGCCGTCCACCGCGCGGCAGGGCGTCACCTGGACCAGCGGCAGCCAGAAGGTGGCGGCCGTGGACGCCGGCGGCTTCGTGACCGCGCTCAAGGCGGGCACGACGAAGATCACCGTCAAGACCACCAACAGCAAGAAGGCCACCATCACCGTTACCGTCAAGAAGGGCTCGAGGCCGCTGATGGCGATGATGGAGGACGCCGACGCGGAAATAACCGCTCCCGACGCCGAGGTCTACGAGGCCGCGCCGGAGGCCGTCGTCGAGGCGTCCATCGAAGCGCCGGTGGAGGAGCTGGAGCTTGAACTGGAATACTGAACATCCCCAAAAATGACTGCGCGGCGGCGATCGGAAGATCGCCGCCGCGATACTATATCAGAGGTTTGCCCCGTTCGTCTCGATGACCTCTTTATACCACCTTGCGGAATCCTTGGGGATGCGGCGGAGGGTATCGTAATCGACGTAGACGATGCCGAAGCGCTCGTCGTAGCCGGAGGTCCACTCGAAGTTATCGAGGAAGCTCCACTGGAGGTAGCCCAGCACGGGCACGCCCTCGGCGATGGCCTTGGAGAGCTCGAGCAGGTAGCGGTGCAGGAAGTCGATGCGCTTGGGGTCGTGGACCTGGCCGTCGAGGAACACGACGTCGTTGCAGGAGATGCCGTTCTCGGAGATGTAGACCGGCACATTGTAGCGGCGGTACATATTTATGGGGCCGTGGCGCAGCACCTCGGGGGTGATGGGCCACTTGCAGGCGGTCAGCGGCGCGCCGCGGCGGCGCTTGACGATGCTGCCGCCCGCGTCCACCGCGGGGCCGTTGTAGATGTTGAGCCCCAGGAAGTCGGGCTTCTCCATCTGCGCCCAGTCGGTCTCGGGCACGGTGGCCATGAAGCGCTTGACGGCCTCGGGCGCGGTGTCGTCGTAGCCGTGGAAGAACAGCTCGTCCACGCAGACGTTGAAGTGGAAGCCCCACCGGGCCACGGACAGGTCGAAGGAGGCGCGGTAGGCGGCCTCGCGGTTCTCGGGGGTGTCCGCCTCGGGATAGTACAGCTCGCCGCAGGGCACGATGCCCACCTGGGCGTCGGGGATGATGGCCTTGATCTCCCGCTGGGCGGCGGAGTGGGAGAGCGCGATCATGTGGTAGATGCGGGCCACGTCCTCGTCGGGCAGCTTGTAGCCGGGGGCCAGCAAGCCCTCGCCGTAGCCCAGCATGGCGATGCACTGGGGCTCGTTGATGGTCATGAACTTCGTCACCCGCCCCGCGAAACGCGCCGCCACGATGCGGGCGTAGCGGGCGAAGGCCTCGACGATGTCCCGGTCCAGCCAGCCGCCCTTGTAGTGCAGCGCGCTGGGCAGGTCCCAGTGGAACAGGGTCACCATCGGCTCGATGCCGCTTTCGATCAGCTTGTCCACCACCCGGCTGTAATACTCCAGCCCGTCCTCGTTCACCGGGCCGTCCCCGTCCGGGATGATCCGCGCCCAGGACAGCGAGAAGCGGTAGGCCCGTATGCCGTGGGCCTTCATCAGGGCGATGTCCTCGTCGATGCGGTGGTAGGTGTCGCAGGCGATGTCGCCGCTGTCGTCGTTCTTCACGTGGTGGCCGTTGACCTCGTGGCAGAAGTCGTCCCAGATGTTCCGACCCTTGCCGTCCGCGTCCCAGCCGCCCTCGCACTGGTACGCGGCACAGGCCACGCCCCAGAGGAAGTCTTTGGGGAAGTTTGCCATATGATTTTCCTCCGTATGTTATCCGTTCAATTGCTCCAGCGCGTCGGCCACAAAGTTTTCAGAAAGCTGGCCGTCCCCGAAGCTATACAGCCCGCGCAGGGGCATGTAATTCATCATGGCGAGGTTCATCTCGTCGGTGATGGCCTCCTTCGCGGCGTCGGAGTCCTCGCCGCCGGACTGGAAGGTGGCGGTCATGGCCTCGATGACGGGCCGCAGGACCGCCTTGGCGCGGGGGTCCTTGAGGATGTCCATGAGGATGCTGTTCTCGTCGTAATGGACCGGCAGGGCGGCGGTGGACTCGACATGGACGGTGGCCCTGACCGGCAGGTCCCGGGAGGACGCGCCCACTTCGATGGTGAAATCGCCGGTCTCCACGTGCCAGTCGTGAAGGTCGCCGTTCCAGTAGGCGAAGGCCCGCTTGCCGAGGGTGAAGGTCACGTCCTTCATCTCGCCGGGGTTCAGCAGCACCTTCTCGTAGCCCTTGAGCTCCCGCACCGGGCGCGGCACGTCGGAGTCCGCGTCGCCCACGTAGAGCTGCACCACGGCCTTGCCGGGGCGGGCGCCGGTGTTTTTGACGGCGACGGTGACGGTAAGGGTATCGGTATCCTTGATACGGTCCGCGGACAGCCGCAGGTCGGAATACTCGAAGGTGGTGTAGGACAGGCCGTGGCCGAAGGGGAACAGCACGTCCATCCTCTTCTTGTCGTAATAGCGGTAGCCCACGAACACGCCCTCGCGGTACTCGGTGCCCTTGGCGGAGCCGCCGTAGAACAGGTAGGAGGGGTTGTCCTCGAGCCTCAGCGGGATGGTCTCGGCCAGGTGGCCGGAGGGGTTCACGTCGCCGTACAGCACGCGCACGGTGGCGAGGCCCACCGCCTGCCCGCCCAGGTACGCCTCGAGCACGGCCCTGACCTTGCCGATCCAGGGCATCTCCACCGGGGAGCCGTTGTGCAGCACCACCACGGTGTTGGGGTTGGCGTCCGCCACGGCTTCGATGACCCTGACCTGGCTCTCGGGCATGCGCATGTGGGCGCGGTCGTAGCCCTCGGACTCGTAGGCGTCCGGCAGGCCCGCGAACACCACGGCCACCTTCGCCGTCTTCGCCGCGGCCACGGCCTCCTCAAGCAGCGCGTCGGGCGCGGCGTCCGCGGCCAGGTCGTAGCCCTGGGCGTAGGTCACCTTCATGCCCGCGGCGGCCTCCAGGGCGCTGGTGGTCTTGAAGCTGTTGATGTGGCTGGAGCCGCCGCCCTGGTAGCGGGGCTTCTTCGCGAACTCGCCGATGAAGGCCACGTCGTCGCCCTTCGACAGGGGCAGTATGCCGCCCTCGTTCTTCAACAGCACCATGCACTCCCCGGCGATCTCGGCGGCAAGCTGATGCTGGGCCTCCTTGTCCCAGGGGGTGTCGGGCCTGGCGTTCTCGGTGAAGCGGTAGACGATGTTCAGGATGCGCTCGCAGGCCAGGTCCAGCTTGGCCTCGTCCAGCTTTCCAGCCTTCACGGCCTCCACGATCTTCCTGTCGTTCACGCCGAAGGAGGACGGCATCTCCAGGTCCAGCCCCGCCGCCACGCCCGCGGGCCGATCGGAAACCGCGCCCCAGTCGGACACCACGAAGCCGTCGAAGCCCCACTCGTTGCGCAGCACGTCGGTGAGCAGCCAGGGGTTCTCGGAGGCGTAGACGCCGTTTACGCGGTTGTAGGAGCACATGACCGTCCAGGGCTTGGAGCGCTTGACCGGGGTCTCGAAGCCGGGGAAGTAGATCTCCCGCAGCGTGCGCTCGTCCACCTCCGAGGAGGAGGACATGCGGCGATGCTCCTGGTTGTTGGCGGCGAAGTGCTTGATGGAGGTGCCCACGTTCCGGCTCTGCACGCCGTCGATGAACGCCGAAGCCGCCTCCCCGGCCAGGTAGGGGTCCTCCGAGTAATATTCAAAGTTCCGGCCGCACAGCGGGGAGCGCTTGATGTTCACCGCCGGGCCCAGCACCACGGCCAGCCCCTCGTGCTGGCAGGCGTCGCCGATGGCCTTGCCCATGCGCGTGAGCAGCGCCCGGTCGAAGGACGCCGCGGTGGCGCAGGCCGCGGGGAAGCACACCGCCTTGATGGACTCGTTGACGCCCAGGTGGTCGCCGCCCTGGTCCTGCTTGCGCAGGCCGTGGGGACCGTCGGACACCATCACCGCCGGGATGCCCAGCCGCTCGACGGCCTTCGTGTGCCAGAAGTCGCCGCCGGAGCACAGGCCGGCCTTTTCCTCAAGGGTCAGTTGGGAAACCAATGCCTTTATATCCATGCTCGATCTCCTTTCGGGCGCTGGGGGCAGCGCCCCTACATCTTCGCGGGATGTATACCGTAGGGGCGCTGCCCTCAGCGCCCGCGTTATCGATTACCGTATGTCGTATACGCTTCGCACTGCAACGTTCTCGGCCTTGCCCCGCAGTATCCTGACCCTCCGTTCGCCGCCGTTCATGTCGAAGTAGTTGTCCTCGAGCACGGTATCGGGGCCGCAGAGGAGCTCGACGGACCGGGCGTAGGCCCTGGCGGTGACGACGATCTCGTCGCCCTCGACGCGGGCGGTGAGGCCGGGGTCCGCGAAGCGGAAGTGCTTGGGGGCGCAGAACAGCACGCTGCCGCTGCCGACGGTCTGACCGGCTTCATCCACCAGCTCATAGGCGTAGTAGCAGTCGTGGAAGCCCTGGCCGGTGAAGTCCTGGGGCTCAGACAGCCACTGGGCGGTCAGCGCGGGCACGCGCACGTCGAAGCTGCCCTCCATGATGACCGAGGCGTCCGGCCGGCGCAGGCTCCACCTGGCCGTGCCGACGAATTCCCGGGGCGTCTCGTTGGACACGTTCAGCCGGGCAGTCATGCGGTCGGGCTGGTGCTCGGCGTTGACGTTGGGGTCCTGGGACAGTATGCCGTCCTCCTCGCAGGAGATCAGCACCGGCGCGAAGAACCGCTTCTCATAGTAGTGCAGCGCCTTCCAGCGGCCGTGGTAGTCGATGCTGGACCAGCTCACCACCGGCCAGCAGTCGTTCAGCTGCCACACGATGGCGCCCATGCACTCGCCCCGGTGCCGCCGCCAGTGCTCCACGCCGTACTGCATGGCCTGGGCCTGCAAGAGCTGGGAGGCGTACACGAAGGCGTCGAAGGAGGTGGGGTACAGGTAGGTCTGGGACAGGTACTCCGCGATGCGGCCGTTGGCCGAGGCGTTGCGCTGGTGCCGCTCCATGACGTAGGAGAAGGGGTTGCGGTCCTCCGGCTCCGTGAAGCCCTCGATGGTGGCCATGCAGGGGAAGGACTGGAAGCCGAACTCCGAGGCGTAGCGGAAGGTGAACTTCCGGTACTCGGTGAAGGGCTTGAGCCCGTGCCACACGTCCCAGTAGTGCACGTCGCCGCGATGCGGGTCGTTGGGGGCGTCGAAGCTCCCGCCGCTGGACGGGCTGGACGGCCAGTAGAACGTGTCCGGGTCCTCCTGCTTGAGCACCTGCGGGATGATGTACTCGTACATCTTGATGTAGTCCGCGGCCTGCTTTTTCTCGGTCACCCACTCGCCCTGGTCCACGAAGCTCTCCATCTCGTTGTTGCCGCACCACAGCGCCAGCGAGGCGTGGTGGCGCAGGCGGCGGACGTTGTCGGTGAACTCGGCGCGGATGTTCTGGTCGAATGCATCGGTCAGCTCGTACACCGCGCAGGCGAACATGAAGTCCTGCCACACCAGCAGGCCCAGCTCGTCGCAGATGTCGTAGAACCAGTCGTCCGGGTAGTGGCCGCCGCCCCAGACGCGCACGGAATTCATGTTTGCCAGCCGCGCGTCCTCCAGCAGGCGGCGGGTGCGCTCGGGACTGCGGCGGGGGAGGATGTTGTCCTCGGGGATGTAGTCCGCGCCCATGGCGAACACCTTCACGCCGTTGACCATGTGGCAGAAGCTCTCGCCATACTCGTCCTGCTCCCGGCAGATGGTCAGCGTCCGCAGGCCGACGCGGTTCTCCCAGCGGTCCAGTTCGACGCCGTCCAGGGACAGCGCCACCTCGACCCGGTACAGGGGCTGCCCGCCCAGGCCCGCGGGCCACCACAGGTCGGGGTCGTCGATGACGACCGCGCAGTCCTTGCCCGCGCCCGAATAGACCGTGCCGTCGGGGGCGGTGACCTTCACGTCCACGCGCAGCGCGCCGCCGCCGTACCGGGCGACGTGGGTCGCGACGGACAGGGTGACCCTACCGTCCGCGTGGCGCTGCCGGATCAGCACGTCGCGGATGCGGGCGCGGTCGAAGGCGACGATCTTGATGTCCCGCCAGATGCCGCAGTCGGGCAGGCGCGGGCCCCAGTCCCAGCCGAACATGCAGTGGGCCTTGCGCAGGAAGGGGAAGCCCTCCATGGCGTCGCTGGAGCCCTCCACCCGATGGGCGGCGAAGGCGTCGCGGATGAACTTGGTGGGGGAGGAAAACACGACGGCGATCTCGTTCTCCCCTGGCTTCAACAGGGACTTGACGTCGTACTCCCAGGTGCGGTGCATGTTGTTGGCTGTGCCGACCGACTGGCCGTTCAACTCGATCGTCGCCAGCGTGTCCAGGCCCTCGCAGCGCAGCAGCACGCGGTCCCGGGCCAGTATGTCCTCCGGCACGTCGAAGGCGCGGGCGTAGCGGAAGTCGTGCTCCATCCATCGGAGCGCCTCCGTCTCGTTGTCCCGCCAATAGGGGTCTTTAAGCTCGCCTGCCGCGATCAGGTCGGCGTAGACGCTGCCGGGCACCGTCGCGGCATGCCAGGGGCCGGGGACGTCCTCCACGCGCATGCGCCACGCCCCGTTGAGCGAAAGGGTTTTCATCGTGAGCCCTCCTGTGTGTGTATATTTATCCAGCATCACATGGGGCACCGTGACGGTGCCCCATGTGTTTCCCGTTTTCCGTGTCAGTAGCCCATGCTCTTCAGGGCCTCGTCCATGACCCTGGCGTTTTGCAGCGAGAAGGCGTTGGTGACGAAGGGGGTCTCCTCCCCGGCGACGCACCGGCCGAGCTGCTCCACCTCGAGCTTGTAGTTGTGCGGGGTCATGACGGTCTTTGTCTCGCAGACGCCGTCCACGCAGACGGTGTACTTCAATTCGCCGCACTGGTTGAATTCGCTGTCGTTGACGATGTAGCCCCGCTCGCCGTGGATGATACAGCGGTCGATGCGCTTGTCCTGCTCGGTGGCCAGCACCATGCCGCAGGAGAAGGTGGCCCGCGCCCCGGACGGGAAGGTCAGAAGCCCCGTCGTGCAGGCGTCCACGTTGCGGTCGGAGAAGGTGGCCACGGCCTTGACGCTGTCGGGGGCCTCGCCCAGCAGCCACTGGATCTGGGTGGTGCAGTAGCAGCCCAGGTCGTACAGCGCGCCGCCGAAGGTCTCCCGGCGCATGCGGATGTTGGACACGTCGTAGTCCGAGGTCATGAAGCTGGAGTCCATGTAGAGGATCCTCCCCAGCCGGGGCAGCTCCGCCTTGACGGCGGCGGTCAGCGGGCTGTGCAGGTAGGCGTAGGCCTCCATCAGGTAGACGCCGTTGGCCTCGGCGCAGGCCACCAGCGCCGCCGCCTCCGCCGCGGTGGGGGCCAGCGGCTTTTCGCACAGCACGTGCTTGCCGGCCTTGAGGGCGCGCATGGCCCACTCCACGTGCAGGTGGTTCGGCAGGGGGATGTACACGGCCTCCACCTTCGGGTCGTTCAGCAGCGCGTCGTAGCTGTCGTAGGCGCGCTCGAAGCCGAACTCGGCCTGATACGCCTGGGCCTTCTCCATCGAGCGGCCCGCGATGGCGTACAGATGGCAGTTCTCCGCCTGCACCATGCCGGGGATGGTCTGCCCCCTGGCGATGCCCGCGGTGCCCAGCACGCCCCAGTTGATCTTGCGCATAGATGATCCTCCTTGTATGATTATAAATATCTCGCCAGCGCGGCGGCGATGCCGTTGTCGTTGTTGGACAGCGTGACCGCGTCGGCGGCGGCTTTCACGTCCGAGGAGGCGTTGCCCATCGCCACGCCCAGCCCCGCGGCGCGGAGCATGGGGATGTCGTTCTCCGAGTCGCCGAAGGCGATGGCCTCGGCGGGGTCGACGCCCGCGGCGCGGCACACGGCGAGGAGGCCCTGGCCCTTGTCCACGTCGGCGGGGATGACCTCCAGGTAGAACGCGGCGGTCTGCACCACGCTGAGGCCTGTGGGCAGCAGCGCGGCGATCCGGGCCTGCACGGCCTTGATCTCGTCGGGCTGTACCGACATCAATATCTTGCACGGCGCGAAGCCGAGCCCGTCGGCCAGGCTTGGCCACTCCACGCAGGTCATGTTATTATTGCGGCACTCGTAGTCCACCTTGTAGCCGCTTTTGTCGGTGACATAGAACCGGACGCCGTCGTCCAGTATGGGCGTCACCGGCAGCGCCTCGAGGGCCCGAAGCACGTATCGCGCGTCCTCCATGTCCATCGTCCGGGTGTGGAGCACCGCGCCGGTGGCGGCGTCCACGATGGCCCCGCCGTTGTAGGCCATCAGCAGTCCGCCGTGGGCGGACAGTTCGAGGGCGTCGCGCTCCCGGTACAGCCCCGGCAGGGGCCGCGCCGACGCCAGTGCCAGCCGTATGCCCGCCGCCTGCGCCGCCATCAGCGCGTCGCGGGTGGGCGGGTCGATGGTCTTGCGGTCGTTGTTCAGCGTGCCGTCCAGGTCCATGGCGATCAGGCGGTACTTCATGCGGCCTCGCCCCTCTCGGCCTCGCGCCGCTCGGCGTCGGCCCTCTCTGTCTCCCGCGCCCTGCGCCTGCGGCGGCGGACCGCCCGGTGCGCGTAATTGACGATGCACCCGACGAATATGAGCAGAAGCGGCACCAGCTTCAGCGTCGTGGCCCAGTCGGAGGGCCTTATGCCGTAGATGCCGAGGTAGACCCCGGCCCCGGCCACCGCCGCGTCCAGCAGCATGATGAGCCACCCGCCCCGGGCGCGGCTCCGGCGGATGACGCAGATCAGCGCGAACAGCAGGCAGAAGCACAGGAAGATGAGCTTGTAGCCCAGCGCCCGCATCTCCGGAGCCTCGAACACGATGCCCAGGTCCTGTATGAACGGCGTGCCCCGCACGGCGCTCAAATGGCGGACGCCCGCGGTCCAGGCCCAGAAGTCCTCCAGGCGTATCCACAGCTCGTAGCCCGACAGCGCCAGCAGCGCCACCGCGCCCAGCGTCACCAGATGCCGCCCGGCCAGCGGCCTGCGGCGGCGCTTGTTTCTTTCGTTGCGCATGCGATCACCCTTTGTATTTGGTATGGCCTATGGCCGAATTTTCTCGAAGATGCTGATCTCTCCCCGGGCCTCGATGAGCCGCTGCATGGCCTCCGAGCGCACCGTCCACGCGGCCATGGGCGTGCGGAACGCGAAGCGCTGGAAGTGGGGGGAGAAGAACCGGCGGGCGTTGGCGTTGTAGGCCACGAAGTCCGGCCGCGTGAAGCCGTTCAGCAGCAGGCCCGCCATCAGGAACGCGCCGATCTGGTTGGCGGAGGCGGCGTAGTCCCGCATGGGGCACACGAGCTGGCCCCGCACCACCTGGGGCGCGTTGCGGCGAAACCACGCCACGATCAGCGGGTTGAAGGATTCGACGAGGTATTCGCCCTCGTAGCCTTGAAGGCGCTCCATCAGCGCCCGGCACAGCCGGGGGTTGTTCCTGCCGCTCTTGAGTTCTATCAGCAACGGCGTCCGGCCATCCACTAAGTCCAGCGTCTCCCTGAGCGTCGGGATGACGGCTCCCTCCACGCCCATGAGCCGCATGCCCTTCAATTCCGCCAGGGTGCAGGCGCTCACCCGCCGGGGGTCCCCGGTCAGGCGCTTCAGCGTGTCGTCGTGGAACACCACGACCTCGAAGTCCCGGGTGAACTGTATGTCCAGCTCCATGCCGTAGCCGCTTTCGCACGCGGCCTCGAACGCCGGGAGCGTGTTCTCCACCACGCCGTTCTCTATGTCGTGCAGTCCGCGGTGGGCGAACAGCCGCCCCCGCCAGGGCTTCATCCGTCCGCGCCTCGGGTTCGGCGCGGTCATGTACAGCGTCGCCAGCGCGATGATGAGCACCGCCAGCCAGCCGGTCAGTCGCATAGGTCGTCACCTTTCTTTGTATACTATTATACCGTTTTTTGCCGAAAGGTCAACCCTGCCGGAAACACTTGTAGGGGCGGCTTTGCCGCCCCTACGGGGATCGTTGTTATGATGGCTCATTCCCCGCGCAAATATTGCAGGGGCACGTAGCCGGTGACGGCGGCGCTGACACCGTCGGCGATGGTGGCGACCTGGGCGAACCGGCTGTCGCCGCCGATCAGGTTGACCCGGGTGCCCAGCGGCAGGGTGCCCAGCACGGAGGAGCCGGTGTTGTTGGCGGAATACAGCGGCGCGTCCTGGGTGGCGGCGACCACGCGCAGCTCGTTGCCCGCCCGGTCGGTGTCGATGTACACGTAGGGCACGTAGACCTTGCGCTTGCCCTGGCGCACCAGCGCCCAGTACTGGCTGGAATCCACGCCCAGCAGCATCAGCTGCACGTTCTTGTTGACGTTGTAGACGTTGGCGTTCTCGCCGGTGGAGCTGCACAGGATCTTGCCGGTGGCCTGCACGTACACGGGGGTGGACATGTTGGCCGGATCGGCGGTGGTCAGGGCGCTGGCGTCGCAGTAGGCCACGTAGCCCTTGGCCGAGCGGATCTTCGCCACGGCGTTGTTGCTGGTGTAGCCCACCAGCCAGCAGGACTGGCCGAAGGACAGGGTGGTGATCTGGATCCAGTTGTCCGGGTTCACCATCACGGCGGTGGAGCCGCTCATGCACCACACCGGCGTGCCCTCGGCGGCGGGGGTGTCGTCCAGGTAGATGGTGGGGACGTAGCCGAAGGTCAGGTTGTCGTTGGTCACCCGGGACCACAGGCCGTCGGCGGTGATGGCCACGAGGGTCACGGTGTCGCCGCGCTTCAGGTTCTTCAGCCTGCCCATCTTCTGGGACGGGGCCTTGTACACCGGCGTCGTGGCGAGCTGGGCGTACATCAGCTTCGACATGGTGTTGGGGTCCACCACGGTCAGGCTGTTCAGCTCGCAGTAGCAGGTGACGTTGTTGGCGTTCACCACCTGCGCCCAGTCGCCCTGGGTGGCAGAGACGGTGAGCTGCTGGCCGTAGAACACGGTGCCGACCACCTTGGAGTTCTCCGCGGCCTTGGCGCGGAGCCTGAGCGTGTCGTCCTCCACGAACATCACCGTGCCCGGGGCCACGGCCACGGCGGGCTCGGACTGGGCGTCGGTGAAGGGGTTGTAGCCGCCGATGGCGTTGGACGGCGCGACGGTGGCGGCGGGCACGGCCGCGGCCCCGTTCAGCGCGTCGTCGGTGGTCGCCGCGGCGCCCACGCCGAAGGGATCGGTGGTGCCGGTATCGGCGGCCAGGCCGAAGGGGTTGCTGGTGTCCGTCGTGGTGGTGCCCACGCCGAAGGGATCCGAGGCCGTGGCCGTGTCGGCGGCGAAGGGATCGCCCTGGGTGGCGTCGCCGGTGAAGGCGTTGTTCAGGATCGGGGCGGGCGCCTCCACCTGCGGGCTGTCGTCGATGCCCGTGAAGGGGTTGTAGCCGGTCACGTCGTCCGACGGGTTCTCCGCCAGCGCCGGCAGGACCAGCAGCAGCGCGGCCAGCGCCGCGCAGAACAGGCGCTTCATCGCACGATAACTCATAGCATCATCCTCTTTTTCATGGATATTGAGATTATACAATACTCCTATGATATTGTGATGTCAAAAACCGTAAAAAGTTGCGAACAATGCGCGAATTTATGGCGCGGCATGGTATAATTGATTTCGGAGGTGGAAATCATGCGGCTGTTCATCGCGATCCATTTGAGCGACGCCCAGCGGGAGGCCGTCAGGGCGGCACAGGCGGCGTTTCGCGCGGCGGGCGTGCGGGGGAACTACACGCCGGAGGAGAACCTGCACCTGACGCTGGCGTTCATCGGGGAGTGGCCCGACCCGGAGGACGCGCTGGCCGCGATGGCGGCGGCCCCCTTCGCGCCGCTTACGCTGACCCTCCGCGGGGTCGGGGCCTTCGGCGACCTGTGGTGGCTGGGCATCGAGGAGAACCCGGCGCTGACGGCCTACGTCCGCCGACTGCGGCACGCGCTGGCCGACGCGGGCATCCCCTTCGACCGCAAGCGCTTCTCGCCGCACATCACCCTCGTCCGCCGCGCCGTGCCCGGGCCCAAGGGCTTCCCCGGCATCGACGTGCCGCCCGTTTCGGCCGTGATCGACCGGGCCTCCCTGATGCGCTCCGAGCGGGGGCGCAGCGGCATGATCTACACCGAGCTCGGGTCCGTGTGAGGAGGCGACAGCATGCCCTGGTACTACATCGTGGCTCTCGTGTGCCTGGTGATCGCGCCCTTCGACGCCCTGTACATGCACATCAAGGCGGAGCGCCGCCGGGACGAGATCCGGCGCAGGCGGGAAGAACAGGCGGAAAAGGAAAAGGGCAATTAACCTCATCCCCATCTTTGTGTCAAATTGGGATGGTATAATGTTCACCGCAATATAAAAACAAGAGGTATATCATGAACAGAAAAGAGATCGCGGAGATCCGCCGCCGCCTGAACCCGGACAAGAACGCCATAAGCTGCGTGCGCGGCTGCTACGTGAACGAGAAGCGGGAGATCGTCTCCACCTTCAACCGCTCGCTGATGTCCTTCCCCCAGGAGGAGGTCGAGAAGTACCTGGCCATCTTCAAGCGGGCCCTGGCGGGCGTGCCGGGCCGCAACCTGATCGACGTGCAGTTCCGCCCGGACCAGGTGATGGAGGGCGAGGCCCACGGCCTGCTGATGGGCCTGAAAAACACGGCGCTGACCGTGGACGAGGGCGTGGAGGCGCTGTGCGGGCGCATCATCGACGCGCTGGAGATGGAGGGCAACTACCTCATCCTGATGATGCACGACGCCTACGACGTGCCCTTCCGCCACACCGACGAGAACAAGTCGGACGTCATCTCCGAGGAGGTGTTCAACTACATCCTCGTGGCCGTGTGCCCGGTGAAGCTGACCAAGCCCGCGCTGTCCTACTTCGCCGACGACAACGCCTTCCACAGCCTGGACCCCGACTGGGTGGTGGCCGCGCCGGAGCTGGGCTTCATGTTCCCGACCTTCGACGACCGGGCGACCAACATCTACTCGGCGCTGTACTTCACCAAGGACGCCTCCAACATCCACGAGGAGTTCATCGACGCGGTGTTCAACGCCGACGCGCCCATGCCCGCCGAGGCCCAGCGGGAGACCTTCCAGGCCGTGCTGGAGGAGGCGCTGGACGAGGACCTGAGCTTCGACGTGGTGCAGACCGTGCACGACGCCCTGCGGGAGCGCCTGGAGGAGAACGACAAGGACAAGGCCGCCGAGCCGCTGGAGATCGGCCGCCGGGAGGTCGTGAGCCTGCTGGAATCCTGCGGCGTGCCCGACAAGAAGCTCGAGGCCTTCGAGGCCAAGTACGACGAGGAGTTCGGCGCGGCCGTGTCCCTGCCCGCCCGCAACGTGGTGGAGCCCAAGAAGTTCGAGCTGCGCACCCCCGACGTGGTGGTGCAGGTCAGCCCCGAGCGCAGCGACCTGGTGGAGACCCGCGTCATCGACGGCGTCAAGTACATCCTCATCCGCGCCGAGGAGGGCGTGGAGGTCAACGGCGTCAACATCAACATCGCCGACTGACGACACAGGATCGTAAACCTTCCTATATATAATAGACATACATTTGAAACAACTGGGCCGCGTTCCAATTTCTGTCAACGAAAATGCCAGAAATGGTTGGCAAAATGTCTTTGCATTGTTTTCGCGCCTCCGATATGATAGTCGATGGATCGTATCGGAGGCTTTTTTATGCGAAAACTTGTGAAGATCATAGCGCTCATGACGGCGCTGCTGCTGACGGCGTGTGCGTCTGGGGAGGACATCTACTACGGCTCCTGGCCCGCCGAGGACGTCTACCTGACCCAGACCGTCAAGCACACCTGCACCCTCATCGCCTGCACGATGATGCTGCGCAACTGCGCCTGCCAGCGGGACGTGTCCTACGCAGGGGTCACCGACGCCGCCGTGCGCAGCCTGGGCTGGTCCACCGAGTACGGCCTGAGCCACAGCTTCGTGGTGGAGGGCATGGAGGTGGCCTGCTCGGACGAGATCCGGCGGGTGGCCGACAAGAAGCAATACCTCATTGATTGCCTGAAAAAATGCCCCGGCGGCGTGGTCATCTACGACACCGGCGCGCCCCACGCCATATGGCTCTTCGGCTACGACCAGGGCGGGGACATCTTCTGGTGCGCCGACACCATCGTAAGCCGCGGCGGGCACGAGATGCCGCTGGTGGCCACCAGCATACGGGGCGAGACCCAGCAGGACAAGATCGACACCATCGACAAGATCTGGTACGTCGCGAACCGGGAGTACAGATCATGAACGCGGATGTTTTGCAGAGAGCTTACGACAGGATCGGCGATCTGACGCCCATGCTCACCGACTGCGGCGCGCTGTGCGGCGCGGCCTGCTGTGCGCCGGACGCGGACGGCCAGGGCGGGGTGCACCTGTTCCCCGGCGAGGCCCAGGCGCTCCGGGACTGCGAATGGGTGGCCTCCGTGTTGCCCGGTGCCTTCGCCCCCGTCATGACCTGCGACGGCTCCTGCGACCGCGACAGGCGTCCGCTGGGCTGCCGCATCTTCCCGCTGACCCCCGCGCGCGGCAAGAACGGGAAGTGGACCGTCCGCATGGACGCCCGCGCCCGCGCCATGTGCCCGCTGACCGGCTCCGGCATCTCCGGCCTGGACCCCGATTTCGTCCGCGCCGTCCGCGACGCCCTGCGCATCGTCGCCGAGGACCCCGAGGGCGAGGCGTTTTTGGAAAAGTGGCGCGCCCTCGAGGAGGAGTATAGGAAGCCGCTGTGGTAGAGTTGAGAGTTGAGAGTGGAAAGTGGAGATGGGCCGACAGCCCGTAGGGGCGCTGCCCTCAGCGCCCGCTTGCCTTCCCCCGGTGGGGAAGGTGGCATTTGCGAAGCAAATGACGGATGAGGTCCCCGGCTGGCGGCGCAACGCCGCCCCTACGGGTATTCCTGTTCCCTGTTGCCTGTTCCCTGTTCCCTCCGGGGGCAACCCCTACGGTCTTTCTGATCCCTATTCCCTAATCCCTGATCCCTCCCCCCCGTGTTCCCCAAAACTTCACTTGCCAAACCCCTCCGCAGTAGCTATAATGATAACAGCTAAAACAAGGCTTCGCCCGTGCGGGGCGAGGCCCTTTTCATGACACAGGAGGCTAAAACATGAAGGTCAGAAATCTCGTTTCCAAGCGCTTCAAGGAGACCCCGGCGGACTGCGTGATCGCGTCCCAGGCGCTGATGATGCGCGGCGGCTACATCAAGCCCGTGGGCAACGGCATATTCACGCTGTTCCCCATCACCAAGCGCATCACCTCGAAGATCGAGAACATCATCCGCCAGGAGATGGACCGCATCGACGGCCAGGAGGTGCTGTTCCCGGTGACCATGCCGGCGGACCTGTGGCGCAAGTCTGGGCGATTCGACTCCATCGGCAGCGAGCTCTTGCGGTTCAGGGATCGCTCCGGCGCGGACATGGTGCTGGGCATGACCCACGAGGAGGCGTCCGTCCACCTGATGACCGACGTGGCGGATTCCTACATCCAGTACCCCTTCATGATCTACCAGATCCAGACCAAGTTCCGCGACGAGCCCCGCTGCCGCGGCGGCCTGATCCGCGTGCGCGAGTTCACCATGAAGGACGCCTACTCCTTCCACACCACCCAGGAGGACCTGGAGCAGTACTACATGCGCTGCTACGAGGCGTACAACCGCATCTACGCCCGCTGCGGCGTGCCGGAGGTGGTGGCCGTGGCGTCCGACAGCGGCATGATGGGCGGCAAGGTCAGCCATGAGTACATGTTGCTCACCGACGTGGGCGAGGACACCATCGTGCTGTGCAAGGATTGCGACTACCGCGCCAACATGGAGGCCGCGCCCTGCCTGCTCGTGAACGAGCCCGGCGAGATCGCGCCGCTCGAGAAGGTGGACACCCCGAACTGCAAGACCATCGACGACCTGTGCGCTTTCCTGAAGATCAAGCCTGAGCAGACCTGCAAGGCGGTCATGTACCAGCGCAACGTGGACGACAGCTTCGTCATCGTGTTCATCCGCGGCGACCTGGACGTGAACGAGACCAAGCTGCGCAACTTCCTCAAGGCCGAGGTGCACCCCGCCGTCGTCACCGAGGACAGCGGCATCCACGCGGGCTTCACCGGCCCCATCGGCCTGCCCGAGGGCGTGACCGTGGTGTACGACAGGAGCCTCGACGGCATCCAGTGGTTCGCCACCGGCGCCTGCGAGGACGACAGGCACTACGTCGGCTTCAACATCGCCCGGGACGTGGGCGCGGTGGAGTACGTGGACGTGGCCAAGGCGTTCGACGGCGGCATCTGCCCCGTGTGCGGCAAGCCCCACATCTACACCTCCCGCGGCATCGAGGTGGGCAACATCTTCCAGCTCGGCACCAAGTACACCGAGTCCATGGACATGACCTACGTGGACCAGGACGGCTCCCTCAAGCACCCCATCATGGGCTGCTACGGCATCGGCGTCGGCCGCCTCGCCGCCTCCGTCTGCGAGGCGCACCGGGACGACTACGGCCCCATCTGGCCCATCTCCATCGCCCCCTGGCACGTGCAGATCTGCTCCCTCCGCGCCGACCAGCCCGAGGTCGCCGAGGCCAGCCAGAAGCTCTACGACGCCCTCACCGCTCGCGGGGTCGAGGTGCTCTGGGACGACCGCCAGGTGTCCGCCGGCGTCATGTTCTCCGACGCCGACCTGTTCGGCGTGCCTGTGCGCGTCGTCATCAGCCCCAAGGGCCTCAAGAACGGCACCATCGAGATCGCCTCCCGCGATAAGTCCATGAAGGAGATCGTCCCCGCCGACCAGGCCGAGGATTTCGTCTATAACTATGTGACCGACGCCCTGGCCAAGCTCGAGTGCCGGCTGTAACCCCCCAAAAATGTCAACGAAGCGCTTGCAATTTGCAGGCGCTTCGCTTTCGTGAAAAGAGCCTTGACAATATGGGATATAATCCATATAATAGAGACAGAGAGCGAGGGGAAGCGCGTTGTCCAGGGTCAATGTGGATTTCTATGATCTGCCGGACGGCAGCTGTCCTGCGGAGGTCTTTCTCGAATCGCTGGACGTGAAGATGCAGGCGAAGATGCTCAGGACCATCGAATTGCTGGAGCGCAACGGCAGCGAGCTGCGCGCGCCCTATTCAAAGTATCTGGAGGACGGCATCCTTGAATTGCGGGCGCAGGCGGGCAATAATATCTCCAGGGTGATGTACTTCTTCTTCGACGGCGGGAACGCGATACTGACCAACGGTTTCATCAAGAAGACCCAGGCCACGCCGCCCCGGGAGATCGAGAGGGCGAAGGCGTATCGAAGCGAATACCTCGGCCGAAAGCGGCAGACGTGAGAGGGGGGGAGCGACATGAGCAGATTTGACGCATATCGGGAGCGAAAGCTGCAAGACCCGGAATTCAAGCGGGAGTACGACGCGCTGGAATCCGAGTACGCCATCATACAGGCGATGATCGACGCGCGGAAGCAGAGCGGCTTGACCCAGAAGGAGCTTGCCGAGCGCACGGGCATCGATCAGGCGGACATCAGCAAGCTGGAGAACGGCACGGGCAACCCGTCCCTCAAGACCATGCGCCGTCTGGCGGACGGCATGGGGATGCGTTTGAGGCTGGTGTTCGAGCCGGTGGGCACGAAGTAGAAAAACAAGTTGCATATATACATCATCGGGAATCATGCCCAAAAAATGACGGCGAAGCGCTTGCAATTTGCAGGCGCTTCGCTTATTTCGGCTGTCACATGTAGGCTTCCGCGTATTGGGACGGGGTCATGATCTCGGGCTGGTCCACGTCGACCTCGGTGAAGTCCTTGTCGCCCGTGACCAGGATGTCCACGCCGTTGGTCATGGCGGTGTAGAGCACGGGGTAGTCCTTGGCGTCCCGGATGTCGAACAGCCGGTCCTCCAGGTGTCGAGGCGTCAGGACGTATTCGTAGCACAGGGCTTCGAGCAGGTCCTCGATGGCCGTCGTCCTTTGCGGGAACTTCCTCGCGACGACGGCGCGGAGCTCCTCGATGACGAAGGAAGCCAGCACCAGCGTGTGGTGGGCGGCGATGTGCTCCATGACCGCGGCGACCCGCGAGCCCGGAAAGAGCAGCGCGGACACCAGCACGTTCGTATCAATCATGACGCGCATCGTATCTCTCCCGGCGGAAATCCCGCAGCAGCGCCACCACATCCGCCTCGTCCTTCAGGCCGAGGCGCTCCGCCTCCCCGGAGAAGGCGTCCTGGGCCCTGCGGATGGCGTCGACGCTCGAATTGACCATGACGATGTGCCCGTTCTGCTCCATAAAGAGCACCTTGTCGCCCTCGCGCAGGCCCAGTGCCCGACGGATGGCGATGGGTATGGTGATCTGGCCCTTGCTCGTGACCTTGGCGATCTCCATGACGCTGCCTCCTTACATTCCTTACTTCCTGCTTCCATTATAGCGCGGAAGGGGGCGGCTGTCAAGGTGCTTTCATCCCAGCGCCCCGATCACCCGATCCGCATACGCCTCGGCGGTCATCTCCCTGGGCTTATCGCCCGCGGCGTCGAGGGCGTGGGAGACCCGCAAGCTAAATAATCTGCGAAAAAATCAGGCTGCCGGGGCGCTTGCCCCGGCAGCTCGCTTTTGTAAAGGGGAGGAAACCGGCGGGTGTGCCCCTTCCCGCATTTCTTTTGACCGCAAGGGTGCGTAGCAGCACATTCTCTACTTCGGTCTCCCACACTTATTATAGCATTTTTATCCGCGCTTGTAAAGCACCTTGTTCCTTCGCATCAGCTTGATCAGGTTCTTCTCACGGATCCGAAAGAAGGTCATGACCGAATTGCGATGTTCGGGCGGGTCAGACGCGGCGACGGAGAGGCGGAGGACCACATTCAGGTTGGCGGTATCCGATCTGCCGATCATCAGGACCGTGAAGGGATTGTTGCCGTCTTCGACGATGATGTCCGGCCTCGTGATGACCGCTTCGGCGCACTGCTCAAAGAGCGCGTAGTCCATGGGGTGATGCCTCTGGATGTGCAGTATGCGCTCATCGGTGATGACGACCTCGTCGGTATTCAGTGGGCCAAATGTGTTTTCAAATATCGTCCTGTCCAGATGACAAATCGTTCTCATGCCTTCACCCGTCGTGACTGTGATGGTCCTGCCGTCGCACAAGTTATCTTGCGACTATCCGAGACTGCTTATCACCCGATCCGCATACGCCTCGGCGGTCATCTCCCGGGGCTTATCGCCCGCGGCGTCGAGGGCGTGATCGAGCCTTGCGGCGGCGTCGACGCGGGCGATATGGCGCAGGAGCATGGCAGCGGCGCGGAGGATGGAGGCGGGGTTGGCGAAGCTGCCGCGGCCGGTCTCGATCATGCGGGGCGCGGAGCCGTGGATGGCCTCGAACATGGCGTACTGGTCGCCGATATTGGCGCTGCCGGCGGTGCCGACGCCGCCCTGGAGCTGCGCGGCCTCGTCGGTGATGATGTCGCCGTAGAGGTTGGGCAGCAGGAACACCTGGAATTTCCGGCGGATGTTCTCGTCCACCAGCTTGGCGGTCATGATGTCGATGTACCAGTCCTCGACCTCGATGTCGGGGTACTCCTGGGCGATCTCGTGGCAAAGGGCGGAGAACATGCCGTCGGTCTTTTTCATGATGTTGGCCTTGGTGACGATGGCGACGTAGTGCTTGCCGTTGCGCTTGGCGTACTCAAAAGCGGCGCGGGCGATGCGCTTCGTGCCGGGGATGGTGGTCACCTTGAAGTCCATGGTGAGCATGTCCGGGATCTCGATGCCCTTGCTGCCCAGCACGTACTCGCCCTCGGTGTTCTCGCGGAAGAAGATCCAGTCGATGCCCTCCTCGGGCACGGCCACCGGCCGCACGTTGGCGTACAGGTCAAGCGCCCGGCGCATGGCCACGTTGGCCGACTCCATGGTGCCGCCCTTGGGCGTCTCGGTGGGTCCCTTCAAAAGCACGTCGCAGGTCTTGATCTCGTCCAGGATGTCCGCGGGGATGGCCTCGCCCTTTTGAAGCCGGTTCTCGATGGTCAGCCCCTGGATGGGCTTTAGGACGATGCTGCCCGCGGCGATCTCATCCTTCAGCAGGGCGTTCAGCACCCGGGTCGCCTGGCCGGTGATGATGGGGCCGATGCCGTCGCCGTCGATGACGCCCACGGTCACGGTGGGCAGATGCGCGAAGTCCTTGGCGGGCGCGGCGGCGCGCATGCGCTCCACCCGGGCGAGCTGCTCCTCCAGCAGGGCGCGATAGTGGTTGACCGCGTTTTCTACGTAATTCATATCACATGCCTCCATCGTAGTCAGTTATTTTTCCTGCCCGGTCAGGGCGCGCTGCATGGCGTTGCCGATGTGCCGCTTCATGCCCTCCACGGCGCGGTCGGCGTCCCGGGCGACGATGGCGTCCAGTATGGCCTTGTGCTCCATGACGGAGTTCTTCGCCCGCAGCGGGGCCTGGAGGGCGTTGTGGCGATACTGCTGTATCTTCTTGTGCAGCGGGGCCAGGGTGTCCTGGAGCACGCGGCTGCCGCACCCGGCGTAGATGATCTCGTGGAACTGGCCGTCCAGCGCGCGCAGGTGGTCCACGTCGCCGCGGGTCAGGTAGAACTCCTGGAAGTCCACGGCCTCGTTCAGCTCCTTGATGTCGTCGGCGGTGGCGTGCTCCACGAAGCCCCGCACGGCCAGCTCCTCGATGCGCAGCCGGATCTCCGACATGTCGAGGTAGTCCTTGGGCGTGATGCCCAGGATCATCGTGCCCTTGGGCGTGTCCTCGATCAGGTGCTCCTGGAACAGCCGCCGGAGCGCCTCGCGCACGGGCGTGCGGCTGACGCCCAGCTCCGAGCAGAGCTGCAGCTCCGTCACGATCTCGCCGCGCCGGTACTTTCCGCTCAATATGTCCGTCTCCAGGTGCTCGAACACCTGGTCCGACAGGGAAACGGTCTTGTAATCCATCATCTATGCCATCCTCCTCACAGTCGGCGGTACTTCCCGCTGCTCAGTTCCTCGATCTTCGTCTCCAGCTCGTCGGTGGACAGGGACGTCTGGCGGCCGTCGGCGTACTCGGCGTCGATCCACGCCTTGAGCGCCACCACCAGGTCGGACTTCTTGTCCACCTGCTCGTCGCCCTCGAGACCGTAGTTGTCGTTGATCCAGTAGGCGATGCCGGCCAGCCCGCTGGCCTTGCCGATCATGACCGAGGGGCTGCGGCCCAGCAGCTTCTTGGTGTTGAATATGGTGTAGACCTCGGCGTCCTTCAAGAGCCCGTCGGCGTGGATGCCGGCCCGGGTGGTGTTGAACTGCCGGCCCACGAAGGGGGTCATCACCGGGATGTCGTAGCCGATCTCGTCCCGGAAGTACCGGGCGATGTCGGTGATGGCGGTGGGGTCCATGCCGTCCAGCGACCCGCGCAGGCTGGCGTACTCCATCACCATGGCCTCGAGGGGCACGTTGCCCGTGCGCTCGCCGATGCCCAGCAGCGAGCAGTTCACCGCGCACGCGCCGTACAGCCAGGCGGTGGAGGCGTTGGCCACGGCCTTGTAGAAGTCGTTGTGGCCGTGCCACTCCAGCATCTCGCTGGGCACGTCGGAGTAGTGCTGGAGGCCGTAGATGATGCCCGGCACGCTCCGGGGCAGCGCCACCTCCGAATAGGGCACGCCGTAGCCCATGGTGTCGCAGGCGCGGATCTTCACCGGGATGCCCGCGTCCTGGCTCATCTCCTGCAGCGCGTTCACGAACGGCACCACGAAGCCGTAGAAGTCCGCCCGGGTGATGTCCTCCAGGTGGCAGCGGGGCATGACCCCGGCCTCGAAGGCGTCCGCCACGGTGCGGAGGTAGTAGTCCATGCACTGCCTGCGGCTCATCTGCATCTTCTTGAAGATGTGGTAGTCCGAGCAGGACACCAGTATGCCCGTCTCACGGATGCCCAGGTCCTTCACCAGCTTGAAGTCGTCCCGGGTGGCGCGGATCCAGGTGGTGATCTCCGGGAAGCGGTAGCCCAGCGCCATGCATTCGTCGATGGCCTTGCGGTCCTTCTCGGAGTACACGAAGAATTCCGTCTGCCGGATGACGCCGTAGGGTCCGCCCAGCCGGGCCATCAGCTTGTAGAGCTGCACGATCTGCTCTACCGTGTACGGCTCCACCGACTGCTGTCCGTCCCGGAAGGACGTGTCCGTGATCCAGATGTCCTCCGGCATGCCCATCGGCACCCGGCGGTGGTTGAACGCCACCCGCGGCACGTCGTCATAGGGGTATATGTCCCGGTACAGGTTCGGCTTCTCCACGTCCTGCAGCGAGTATTTATACTGCTTCTGTTCCAGCAGGTTGGTCTTGTTGGACATCTCCAGCATGGGCTCATCTCCTTGGGTCAGTATTTGGGAATGTAGGTATTATTGTATACAAGGATGCAGGAAGTGTCAAGGCTCCTTATGTAAACAATGTCAGACGGACGTGCGCCGCACGTCCATTTGACATTGTCGTGAAAAAATTGCTACTTAACTAAAAAATGTTGCTTCTGCAACAGACAAGAAAACGTTTTAGACGTATAATATATATGATAAAAAAGGACGATCAGGTGGCGCATGAAGGACGGGCTGAAGGAATACCTGCCGCTGCTTTCAAGGAGCGAGATCTTCCGGGGCATCGAGGGCGCGAAGCTCAGCGGGATGCTCCGAAGCATGGACGCGCGGGTGGCGGAATATGAGAAGGACGAGACGATCTACCGCATCGGCGACATGGTCCGGGAGGCCGCCATCGTGCTGGAGGGCACGGTGATGGTGGAGGACATCGACGCCGAGGGCGGCAGCACCAGCGTCAGCATCCGGCAGCCCGGCGACGAGTTCGGCGCGCACCTGGTGATCTCCGGCAGCCGCCGAAGCCCCATGCGGCTCTACGCGGCCACCCGCTGCAAGCTGATACACTTCGACGTGACCCGCCCGCTGTCGGCGGCGCGCCTGGAGGGGGAGGACCGGCTGTTCGTGGACAACCTGCTCCACAGCCTGGCGAAGGACTGCATGGGCCTCTACCAGCGGGTCCACATCTTCGGCAAGAAGCGCATCCGCTCCCGCATCCGGGTGTACCTGATGTCCCTGGAGGCGCGTGACGGCGAGGTCGTGCTGCCCATGAACCGCACCGCCCTGGCGGAGTGGCTGGGCGTGGACCGGGCGGCGCTGGCGCGGGAGCTGGGGCGCATGCGTAAGGACGGCCTGATCGACGTGGACAAGCGCCGGGTCCGCCTGCTGGACAAGGATTTTTTCCAGCCCGGCGGGTCGGTTTCAGCGGCGGAAAAAGGATAGGTAACCGTAGCGGTAACCAAGTTGTGTTATAATGTTGGATAAGGTGGATTAGTTCTCGAAATAGCCATCCACCGACGGGCAAAAAAGCGCCCATATAATAAGTTATGACTAAGCGAACGGCGGGGAGGACCTGTCGCTCGCGTCAGGCCGTATAAGACGCGCGGCGAGAGGGAAAGGCATCCATGACTGACAAGGAACTGCGAAGGCTGCACCGGGAGGACCTGTTGCAGATACTGATCGCCCAGCAGAAGCAGATCGAGGATCTGACCGCTGCGCTGGAGGACAGCGAGAAGGCCCTGGCCGACCGCAAGGTGGCCATCGAGGAGTCCGGCTCCCTGGCCGAGGCGGCGCTGAAGCTCAACGGCGTGTTCCAGTCGGCGCAGCAGGCCGCGGACATGTATGTCACCGAGGTGAAGGAACGCGCGGACGCCATGAAGGCCGAGGCGGAGCAGCTTCTGAATCAAGCCCGCCGCGAGGCCGACAGGCTCCTTGCCGACGCCCGCCGTGAGGCGGCGCGCGCGGAGC
>JAFUWR010000251.1 GCA_017471125.1 Clostridia bacterium
CCGGAGCCCTGGCGGTCGGCGCGATACTCCGGCATGCGGTTGAGCGCCGTGAACAGCGTGCCCACCTGCACCCGTCCGCCGTTGGAGGCCAGGCGCTTGAGGATGACCTGCTGGATGGCGGCGGCGCGCTCCTCGTGGGTGGCGCTGGCGGTCGCCTTGGGCGGCTGGGCCTGGGGCGCGGGCGCTTCCGCGGGCTGCGGCTGGGGCTGCTGGGGCGGCTGCTTCTGGGCCTGCTGCTTCGGCGGCTGCTTGGCCGCCTGCTGGGCCTGCTTCTGGGCCTGCTGCTTGGGCTGCTGGGCGGGATGCTCCAGCACGATGAACGAGGAACAGGCCGTCCGCCACAGCGCGTTGGACTTCTCGGTGCCCATGCCCACGACGCGGATGCCCGCGGTGCGCAGCCGCACGGACAGCGTGGAGAAGTCGCTGTCGCTGGAGGCGATGACGACGGTGTTCACCTCGCCCTTCAACAGCAGGTCCATCGCCCCGATGACCAGCGCGATGTCCGAGGTGTTCTTGCCCTTGGAGGCCTTGATGGTCAGGTTGGGATGGATCGCGTACCTGAGTACCGGCTCAACCCATGTGGTCAGCGCGGCGGCCACCCCGAAGATCTCCTTGGCGACCACGTCGCCCATGGCCTCGGCGGTGGAGAAGATCAGCTCCGCGTGGCTGGGCAGCACGTTTTCCGCGTCGATGAGTATGGCGAGCTTCGCCGGATTCGGTTCCATCATGATTGGCAACACTCACTTTCCTTCTATATTTAATGGGGAATGGCGCGGGCGCCGTTCCCCATCATTGGCTTATCGCGCCGGCATGGTGAACGCCGGGGTGGTGACGCTGACGGTCTCCAGCACCTCGTAGCGGTCCATTTGCAGGTGCTTCTTCATGGCCAGGGCCTCCTCGATGGGGGTCTCGACGAGGTCACCGCCGCGGGTGCCGATGATGCAGTTGTAGCGGCCCTCGCTCATGGCCTTCACGGCGAAGTAGCCCATGCGGGTGGCGGTCTCGCGGTCGCGGGCATTGGGGGAGCCGCCGCGCTGGATGTGGCCCAGCACGGTCACGCGGGGGCTGATGCCGATGGCGTCCTGGATCTGCTTGCCGATCTCCACCGCGCTGCCCACGCCCTCGGCCACCACGATCATGAAGTGGGTGGCCCCGGCCAGGCGCGCGTTGCGGATGCGCTCGATGACATCGCGCTCCAGGTCCAGCTCCCGCTCGGGCACCAGCACGGCGGTCGCGCCGACGGCGATGCCCACGTACAGCGCCAGGAACCCGGCGTTGCGGCCCATGACCTCCACCACGGAGCAGCGCTCGTGGGACTGCATGGTGTCGCGCAGGCGGTCGATGCAGTCGATGGCGGTGTTGCAGGCGGTGTCGAAGCCGATGGTGTAGTTGGTGCAGCCGATGTCGTTGTCGATGGTCGCCGGGACGCCCACGGTGGGGATGCCCAGCCGGGAGAGCTCCAGCGCGCCCCGGAAGGTGCCGTCGCCGCCGATGGCCACGATGCCGTCCAGGCCCAGCATCTTGCAGGTGGACACGGCCTTCAGCCGGCCCTTCTCGCTCATGAAGTCCTCGCTGCGGGCGGTGTAGAGGATCGTGCCGCCCCGGGAGAGGATGTGGCCCACGCTGGCCGCGTCCAGCGGCACGAAGTCGCTGGTGATGAGGCCCTGCCAGCCGCGGCGGATGCCGATGCACTGTATGCCCTGGGCGATGGCCGTGCGCACCACCGCGCGCACCGCCGCGTTCATGCCCGGTGAGTCGCCGCCGCTGGTCAAAACGCCGATGCGCTTGAACTTCTTGTCCATAGAGTTACGCTCCTTTCGTGGTCCGATGGTGATCCGTCGAATCATTATGTTAATATTATAACATATGTTGTGCCGGGAGGCAACAATAAAAATCCACAAAAAAATCGCCGGCCGCGCGGCCGGCGATCATCGAGTTTATACAGACACCCCATCCACGATGAACTTCAGGTCCTCCTCGCGCATGTAGCCCTGGTGCTCCTGGTAGCTGATGAGGCTCCACCCGTTGATGGTCTGGAGCACGTCCACCCGGACGCCGTTCTTGAGGCTGCCGAGGACCTTGCCGTCGGCGGAGTCCTCGTCGTACACGGGGGCCTTGGACGCGGTGTCGCAGGCGACCTCGGCGTGCTCCACCTGGCCGGGCGCGTCCTCCTCGGGCACGTCGGCGGCGTCCACCTCGTCATCCATCGGCGCGTCGCCGCTGTCCTCGGGGCCGGTGCGGAACTCGAGGTACTGGTTGAGCAGGTAGCCCTGCATGCCGTCCACGTCCACCAGGGACCAGTCGCCGGAGCGCTGGCTCACCCGGGCTTCGGTGCCGTTGGACAGCGCGGTCAGCACGGCGCTCTCGGTGCTGGGGGACTCGCGCAGGTTCAGCGTCACGTCGTCGCTGGGGGTGTTGACCGTGGCATACTCCACGATGTTGTCGTAGCTGTCCAGCGAGCCGCCGGAGGTGATGTAATCCGAGAACTTGTCGGCGGGACGGTCCGCGCCGGAGAAGTAGTCCGAGGCGGTGTAGCCGATGGTGTAGCTGTCGCCGGTGGTGGTGGAGACGTACTTGAGGGAGGAGATGGTCTGGGGATAGAAGTCCACGTATTGGTTCTTGATGTAGCCCGCGTTCTTGCCCTTCTGGACCTTGCTCCACTCGTCGCCCTTCTCGACCACGACCACCACGTCGCCCATCTTCAACAGACCCAGCTTCTTGCTCTCCACGGACTTGCCCTCCCGCAGCCGGACGCCCAGCTCGCAGGTGATGGTGCCCATGGTGATCTCCTCGTCCACGGTCTCGAGGGTGTAGCCGCCCTCCTCGCCGAACATGGCCTTCATGCGGCCGGCCTCGTAGTAGATGGCCTTCTGCACCTCGGTGGAGGCCTCGCCGTCGATGGTGTAGCCGTAGGCGCCCTGGAACACCTTCACGGCCTCCACCACGTCCACGTCGTACACGCCGTCCAGCGCGCCGGTGTACAGCTCAAGCTCCGCCAGGTTGGATTGCAGGTTGCGCACGGCGGGGCCGCTGTTGCCCTCCCTGAGCGCCACGTTCATGGCGGCGGGCGCGTCGGCGGCGTACACGGCCTCCTGGAAGTCGAGGGTCGCCACGCCGGTCTGCTCCATGCCCATCAGGGCCTGGGCCTCGCGCACGGCGGTGACGGTGGGCACCTGGTACACGCCGGAGATCTCCTCGGTGTACAGCCCCAGGTCGCGCAGGCGGATCTGCAGGTCGCGCACGTCGTCGCCCTCGGAGTAGCGGCCCATGACGCCTTCCTCGTCGGGGATGCCCAGGAATTCCTTGTAGCTCAGGCCGCTCTCGTTGGTGTAGCTGGATTGCAGAAGCAGCGCGCGCAGGTCCTCGTCCACCTCGCCGGATTTATATATTTTCACCTTCGTGCCCTTGAGGCAGTTCTTGGCGATGAACTCCGCGTCCTGCCAGCGCATTCGGATGCAGCCGTGGGACACGGGCTTGCCGTAGTCCAGCACCGACTGCTTGTTCAGCGAGGCCATGTTGGGCTTGTTGTACAGCAGGGAGTGGAACATCACGTCGTAGTAGATGCGGCTGGCGTAGCGGGCGTAGCCGCCG
>JAFUWR010000252.1 GCA_017471125.1 Clostridia bacterium
GCCCGAGCGCCTGGCGCGGGCGCTGTGCAACAGCCGCGTGACCCTCGCCGCGCCAGTCATGGATTTGTGGACAAATCGTAAAGAAGTATTAAAATTGGGCGTATTCCGCTTTTTATCGGGCGAAGGGACGCGAAAATCCCTTGAGGAAAATCCTGAAATGTGTATAATATATGGGTGAGCTTATTTTTTGGGTGTTACAGACCCCGAGATCGAAAGGAAGATTTTTCATGAGACATACGCTTGTGAAGCTGATGGGCCTGCTCGTCGCGCTGACGCTGGCGCTCACCGGCTGCAACCTGATCGGCATCGACCCGATGATGCAGCTGGACGAGGACTTCGCCAAGGCCGCGAAGGACTTCTCCACCGTGGTGGCCGAATACGACGGCGGCACCGTCACCAAGGGCGACGTGATGGGCTCCTTCGCCAACAACTACGCCTATTATTCCCAGATGTACAGCATGTTCGGCATGAGCCTGACTAGCGACGTGGTGGAGAACATCAAGCAGCAGTCCCTGGAGGACGAGATCCAGGGCATCGCCGTGGAGAAGGAGCTGGCCGCCCGCGGCCTGAGCCTGTCCGACGAAAAGGTCGAGGAGATCAAGACCACCGCCGAGAGCAACTATCAGCAGGCGTATGATTCCTACTACGAGAGCGCCGAGGGCAAGGGCGATGTCAAGGCCCGTCAGACCGAGTACAACATGTACATCAACGGCCTGAGCAAGGAGACCTTCGAGAAGCTGCAGCGCCGCCAGGAGGAGCTGAGCCTGATCGAGGAGACCGTCGAGGGCGAGATCAGCGAGCTGACCGACGAGCAGCTCCAGGCCGCCTATGACGAGAAGGTCTCCGACGACGAGAGCGCCTACGCCGAGGACGCCGGTTCCTTCGAGAGCGCCATGGCCTCCGAGGACGACCTGGTGGCCTGGATGCCCGAGGGCTACCGCACCGTGAAGCACATCCTGGTGAAGCCCGACGACACCGTGCTCAACGACGTGACCGACGCCCGCGACGCGCTGGACGAGGCCAATTCGACCCTCGAGGGCTACCAGGAGGAGCTGGACGCCCTGAACGACGACGACGCCGAGCCCGCCGCGGAGGAAGCCGCCGAGGGCGAGGACGCTGAGGCCACCGAGGAAGAAGCCGAGGCCGACGAGGCCCGCACCGCCGAGGAGATCCAGGCCGACATCGACGCCGCCACCGCCGAGGTGGAGGCCGCCAGGAAGGCCGTGGAGGAGGCCGAGGCCAAGTGCCTGGAGTCCGTCAAGGCCAAGACCGACGAGATCTACGCCAAGCTGGCCGAGGGCGCGGAGTTTAGCGACCTGATCGCCGAGTACGGCGAGGATCCGGGCATGCAGAACGAGCCCACCGCCACCCGCGGCTACTACGTGTCCTCCAAGTCGGAGAACTGGGACAAGAACTTCACCGCCGGCGCGATGGCGCTGGCCAATGTGGGCGACGTGTCCGAGACCCCGGTCATCAGCACCAGCGGCGTGCACATCATCCGCTACGAGTCCGACGTGACCCCCGGCGCGGTGCCGCTGGACGACATCCGCGACGCCCTGTACGAGACCACCCTCGAGACCGCGAAGCACGAGCACTACGAGGAGGCGCTGGAGGGCTGGACCACCGCGCTGAACCCGGTGTACCACGCGGACGCCTTCACGCTGGGCTAATTATCAAATGAACGATGGCCGCCGACGTATGTCGGCGGCCTTATCCATAGAGGTGGGAGCATGTTCGGGGACTGTCACATCCACATGGTGCTGGACGGGGTGTACTACAAGGACGCCATCGCCGCCCATCGCGCGGGGACGCGGGACGACATCATCCGCCCGCGATTGGCCGATTACGCCGCCCGGGGCATCACCTTCCTGCGGGATGGCGGCGACGCCTTCGGCGCGGGGGAGCGGGCGCGGGCGCTGGCCCCGGAGTACGGCATCACCTACCGCACGCCCACATTCAACATGTGCCTGAACGGGCGCTACGGCGCGTTCATCGGCAGGACCTTCGACACCGTCGGGGACTACCGGGCGCTGGTCGCGGAGGTCAAAAAGCGGAAGGGCGACTTCATCAAGCTGATGGTCTCCGGCATCATGGATTTCGACCGATACGGCGTCGTCACCAGCGAGCCGCTGACCTATGCCCAGATGCGGGAGCTGTTCGACATCGCCCACGGCGAGGGCTTCGCGGTGATGGCCCACGCCAACGGGGCCGACACCGTCAAGCGCGCCCTCGAGGCCGGAGTGGACTCCGTGGAGCACGGGGCCTATATGGACGACGAGGCCGTGGGCATGCTGGCCGACAGCGGCGCGGTGTGGGTGCCCACGCTGGTCACCGTCGCGAACCTCGTCGGCTGCGGCCGCTATCCCGACGACGTGCTCACCCGCATCCTCGACCTTCAGATGCGCAACGTCGCCCGCTGCGCCGCCCTCGGCGGCAGGATCGCCCTCGGCAGCGACGCCGGCGCCTATCGCGTGTTCCACGGGCAGGGCACTGTCGATGAGTACGCGCTGATGAAGCGAGCTTTGGGTGAAAAAGCTGACATCATTTTGGCCGAGGGGGAGAAGGTCATACGGGAGAAGTTTTGATTTTTTCCGTTGACGCCGCTTCCCGCCTATGATATAGTATTGGTGAAGGGGTTGGAAAGATGGCGGAGATCGTGTTTTCCCTGGGGGAATACAGTTTCATCTATGACGCGGACAAGGGCATGAAGAACAAGCGCAAGCACGGCCTGTCGTTTGAGACCGCCGCGCATGTCTTTCAGGATCGGCTGCGCCTTGATTTCCCCGACGACGCGCACAGCACCATCGACGAAGAGCGGTGGATCACCATCGGCTTGGTACAGGAAGTGCTGACGGTGGTCTACTGCGAGAGGGAGACGGACGGGGTTGAGTACTTCCGGCTGATCTCCGCGAGACCGGCGAGCCCGGAGGAGCGTACCCTGTATAATAACAACATCTTTGGCAGAAGGTAGAGGAGGTGTCGTTATGGACGTGAGATTCACCTTGAAGGCCGACGAGCCCTTGACCGAGGAGCAGATCAGGGAGATCGAGGCGGCCTGCGCCATGCCGTACGTGGAGGACGAGGATTGCCCCGCCATCGACCCGGAAAAGACGCCCGAGCTCTGGGCGGCGGCGCACAAGGCGCTGGCGGAGCGCAACCGCAGAATGGCGCAGAGCATGGCCTGACGATCGTATAGAAACGGCCCACCCGGTCAAACCCGGATGGGCCGTTTCCTATGCGGCTTTCTTCTTCCCGGTGAGCCGCGCCCAGCGCTCGCGGCGCTTCTTCCTGCGCTCGAGGCGTTCGCCGAGGTCCCGGGCCCCGATGCCATAGACGAGGTAGAGTATGAGGCCGGAGACGAGCATGATGAACACGGTGGAGGCGCAGCGCCTGCCGGACCCGTTCATGTTGTACCCGTCGCGGCCCTCCTCGGCGGTCATGGACTGCATGACCATGGCGTAGGACTTGCCGTAGGAGGAGTGGAAGGTGGCGGACATGTCGTATTCGGTGAACAGCGCGTTGAAGTTCAGCGCGAACACGGCCAGCACGCTGGGCAGCACGATGGGCAGCTTGACCCGCAGGAACGTGACCAGCGGGCTCGCGCCCAGGTTGCGGGCGGCGTCCTCCAGCTCGTCGTCGATGGCGTAGTAGGCGGCCTTCACCATCCGCAGCGCGAACGGCAGCTTGACCACCGTGTAGGCCATGACGATCAGGAACCGCACGTTCTCCCGGTAGTACAGGTTCTTGCCCAGCACGTACCACACCTCGTCGTTGAAGAAGGTGCGGAAGGAGTAGCAGATCAGTATCGTGGGCAGCAGCCACGGGAACAGCAGGCACGCCTCCACGATGACGGAGCGCTTCTTGTTGCGGTGCTTGAAGATGTAGTTCACCGCCACCACCACGATCACGCAGGCCAGCGCCGCCGCCAGCGCGGACAGCACGAAGCTCAGCCGTATGCCGCCCACGGTGTCCGTGTTGGAGAACACGCCGGAGATCACGTCGTGGCGCACCTTGGTCTTGCCGCGGCTGGTGGTGTACTCGTAGTCCCGGGAGCCGAAGTAGTTGATGAGCGTCCAGCTGTTCACGTTAAGCGACTTCGACCGTATCGCCGGCCAGTTCTGGAAGGAGAACACGACGATCATCACCACGGGCGTCATGTAGATGACGAACAGCACGTAGGCGTAGATGTGGGCGACGACGTTCCAGACCGGGTTCTGGATCTTCTGCTTGACCAGCTTGGCCTTGGTCTTGGAGACGGACAGGTAGTGGCCCTTGCGCTCGTAGTGGTTGAGCACCGTCAGCAGCACGATGGTGAACATCGCCAGTATGATGGACAGCAGCGCGGCGCGGGCCTGGGGGAAGGACTCGTCCGCCGCCGAGGAGCCCGCCAGGCGCACGATCTCGGGGTTTATGGAGTTGTAGCCCAGCAGCGTCGGCGCGGACATGGCGCAAAGGCCGGTGATGAAGGTCATGACCGTCAGGCTGAACAGCGTGGGCAGCAGCGTGGGCATGACCACCTGCATCAGCACCTTGAAGGGCTTCGCGCCCATGTTGCGGGCGGCCTCGACGGTGTTGTAGTCGATGCCGCGGATGGCGTTTCTAAGGAACAGCGCGTGGTTGCTGGTGCAGGCGAAGGTCATCGTGAACAGCACGGCGCTGAACCCGGCGAACCACTGCTTGTTCATCGCGGGGAACATCTGGCAAAGCCACGTGGTCAGCATGCCGTCCTTGTCGTACAGGAACTGGTACCCCGCCACCAGCGCCACGCCGGAGTAGATGAGCGTGGTCATGTAGCCCAGGCGCAGTATCTTCGCGCCCTTGATGTCGAAGTACTCGGTCAGCAGCACGATGGAGATGCCCACGATGTTCACCGTGACCACCAGGCACACCGCCAGCTTCAGCGAGTTCCACACGAAGGAGGGCATGCTGCCCGCGAAGAAGAACCGTATGACCGCCATCGGGTCGGCGTTGCCGGCGGCGTCCTTCTCCCGGAAGATGCTGGTCAGCGTGTTCCAGCAGGGGATGACCATGAACCCCAGGAACAGGTAGATGAACAGCACCCCGCCGAACACCTTCCAGACCAGCGACAGGTCGACGCCGCCCCGGCGCTTCAATGTGTTTTGCATGTCGGCACCTCCCCGTCAATAGGACATGATGTCCGCGGGATGCAGGCCGACGGCGACCCGCGCGCCCGGCTCGTAGATGTTGATGCCGTCGTTCTTCTCGATGACCTTGATGGTCTGGCCCATGCAGTCTATGTAGTACTTGATGTACAGGCCGTAGTATTCGCGGCTCTGGATGACGCCCTCGGTCCGGAACACGCCGTCCGCTGCCGGACGGTCCACCCGCACGCGCTCCAGCCGGACGAAGTGGTGCTTGCCCGCGTCCAGCTTCATGGCCGCGACGATGCCGTCCTCGAGCCGGTTGATGTCGCCGATGAAGTTCGCCACGAACTCGGTGGCCGAGTGGTTGTAGACCTCGTTGGGCGTGCCGATCTGCTCGATGTAGCCCTTGTTGAACACGGCGATGCGGTCGGACAGCGTCAGCGCCTCCTCCTGGTCGTGGGTGACGTAGATGGTGGTGATGCCGAAGTCCTTCTGCATCTGCTTGAGCTCGTTGCGGAGCTGGACCCGCAGCTTGGCGTCCAGGTTCGACAGCGGCTCGTCCATGCAGATGATGGCCGGCTCCGTCACCAGGGCGCGGGCGATGGCCACGCGCTGCTGCTGGCCGCCGGAGAGCTGGGAGACGGCCTTGGCCAGCTGCTCGTCGGACAGGTCCACCTTCCGGGCGATCTCCTTCACCTTGCGCTCGATCTCGGGCTTGGGCAGCTTCTTGATCTTCAGGCCGAAGGCGATGTTGTCCCGGACGGTCATGGTGGGGAACAGGGCGTAGCTCTGGAACACGATGCCGATGTTGCGGCTCTCGATGGGCACGTGGGTGATGTCCCGGCCCTGCATCGAGACCGTGCCGCTCACCGGCTCGATGAAGCCCGTGATGGTGCGCAGCGTCGTGGTCTTGCCGCAGCCCGACGGGCCCAGGAAGGTGAAGAACTCGCCCTCCTTCACGTGCACGTTGATGTTGTGCAGCGCCTCGAAATCGTCGAACTTGACGATGATGTCGCTTAACTTTATCATGGTATCGCTTCCTTTATCACGTACTCGGGCGGGCTCATGCGAGCCCGCCCGCGGGATCAGTGCCACATCAGAAGATACAGCCGGGGGATCAATGGAAAATGCCCTTGTCGGCCAGCTCCTCGATGTCGAGCTCGACCACGTTGGTCACCGTCGCTTCGCCGCCGAAGGCCTCGTTGAGGTAGACCAGGGCCCAGCCGGTGTAGGGGGTGTCGGTGTCGGTATAGTCACAGTGGCAGAGGATGCAGTAATTCATGCCGCTGACCACCTGGGTGCCCAGCAGCGCCACGGGGGTGTAGACCACGCCGGTCAGCCCCTCCACGGCCTTGTCGAACAGGGCCTTGAGGGTGTCGCCGCCCTTGGCGGTGTCGTAGGTGGTCAGCTCCCAGCCGCCGGCCAGGACGTCGTTGTTGAAGTCCTCCTCGCTGTCGTCCGCGCCGTCCGGGAAGCTCCAGTCGTCCGCGGCCTCGGCGTCCGCCGGGGCGGCGTCTGTGGCTTCGGCGGTGTCGGCGGCGGCGTCCGCGTCGGCGGTCTCCGCCATCGCGCAGGTGGTCACGAGCAGCATGAGGGCCATCAGTAGGGCCAATATCTTCTTCATGTGCGGTCTATCCTTTCAAGAGATCGGGGAAGTGCCTTACGCCTCGGGCGCGGCCTGGGTCAGGGTCGCCCAGTCGAGGTTGTCCCAGTCGGGCTCGGCGGGGGCGTCGGCGTTGTCGGCCCAGTAGAAGCCCAGGTTGGTCATGATGTTGGTCCACTCGGCGGCGTGCGCGCCCACGTACTCGGCGTAGGTCATGTCGGTGCCCTCGACCTTGTTCAGGGAGAAGTTCGGGATGGCGTAGATGGCGGGCACCTCGTCGAACAGCTCGGCCACGGCGTCCTCGTTGCAGGGATAGCTGTCGAACTCATCGGACCACTCGATCTGGGTCTCGGCGGAGCCGAACCAGTCGGCGAACGCCTTCACGGCCTCGGTCTGCGCCTCGGTGCGGTTGGGGTTGTCCAGCACGCCGATGTACTCGGCGATGTAATAGGTGCCGTCGGCGATGTCGGCCAGCGCCCAGTTCTCGGGCTCCAGGGTGCCGCGCAGCGGGTTCTCGGCGGTCTCCTCGGCGGCCTCGATGTTGCCGTACAGGGAGGAGGAGTAGAAGGTGGACAGCTGCACGTCGCCGCGGATCAGCGGATCGAGGCCGTAGCTGTCGCCGGTGAAGTTGCCGTTGGCGCAATACTGCCACAGGGTCTTCCAGCCGCCGATGGAGATGCCACCCGCCGGGGACGCCGGATCGGTGAAGGCGTACAGCATGGCGTTGTTGATGTTGGCGTTGGTGGTGCCGCCGACCTTGCCCTGGCGATACCACTTGTAGCCGGAATTGACGATGTCGGCCCAGTGGTCGAAGTGGATCTCCTCGCCGTTGGTGCCCAGCTCGTCGTTGCGGTAGAGCATCAGGATGTTCTGGATGACCAGGCCGTAGGCCTTGCCGTCATACTTGTAGTCGCCCACCTTGTCGGCCCAGGAGGGGGTCCAGTCCGCCACGGACAGGTTCTCGTAGGTGCCGTTGACGAGCTGGCTCCAGCGCACCTCGTTCAGGCCGAAGATGATGTCGCCGTCCTTGTTCTCGTTGGCGGCCTGCACGGCGGCGGTGTCGCCGGAGATGACGGAGTTGTCGTCCAGAGAGATGTCGAAGCCCGCTTCCTTGGCCGCGTTCACCAGCCAGGTCACGCGCTCGGGGGAGTTGGAGTTGGAGTAGATGCGGATGGTGTAATCCTCGGCCAGCGCGGAGAACATCGCCAGGGACAGCGCCAGCACGATCAGCAGGGATACGAATTTTTTCATGGTCTGAAACCTCCTGTTTTGTTTGGTATTCCGAACACCACGTATTATAGCACAAAATGAAGTGTATGTAAAGTGATAACGGGAAATTTGCGCAAGACGGGGGAATATGCTATAATGTAGGGAACAGGGGCGGCGCCATACCGCCCGCCGTAACGGAGGCAGATCATGGACAGAGAATGGCTGGAGGCGCGGCTGGCGGACTTCCCGCTGTACGCCTATGCGTTCATCACCACCGACGAGCTTCGCTTCGCCGACCGGGTGCGCTACATCTGCGCCCACGAGTGTCCCATGTACGGCACGAGCTGGGCCTGCCCGCCGGCGGTGGGCACGGTGGAGGAATGCAAGGCGAAGGTCATGGCGTTCCGCGAGGGGCTGATGATCGCCACCATCACCGAGGTCAGCGACATCGCAAACATTGAGGAGACCCTCGCCACCCGCGCCGACCACGAGGCGATCACCCGGCAGGTCACCGCCATCGTCGCCGAACGGTCGCCCCGGACGCTCACCCTGTCCACCGAGTCCTGCGCCCACTGCGCCCGCTGCACCTACCCCGACGCGCCCTGCCGCCACCCCGAGCGCATGTACCCCTGCGTGGAGAGCTACGGCATATTGGTCACCGACCTGGCCGAGCGGCACGGCATCGACTTTCTCGCGGGCGGGAATTTGGTGACGTGGTTTTCGCTGATTTTGTTTGAATAGGGGGGCGCAGCGTGGAATTGCGAAGGATTTATGTACGAGATGAGATACACACCGGCAAGGGCTCGAAGGGCTTGTACTTCATCGGCGACTGCAAGGACGTGCTTCGAGATTTGCTGCCCGACCACGCCGGCAGGATCAAGCTGATCTACATGGACCCGCCCTACCTGACCGGGGACAGGTTCTACATGCGCCTGCGCGTGGGCCAACAGAGCTGGGAGAAGGGCCGGCCGGGGATGCTCCGGGAGAGCTTCGCGGACCCGAAGGACCGGGAGAAGTACCTCGCGGACATGCGGGGCGTGCTGGCTGACTGCCGGGAGCTGCTGCGCGAGGACGGCATGCTGTTCTGCCACGTGGACTACCGGCTCCAGCCCCACCTGCGGCTGCTGCTGGACGAGATCTTCGGCGAAGAGAATTTCCTCAACGAGATCATCTGGGTCTACCAGACCGGCGGCCGCAGCACCCGCCACTTCAGCCGCAAGCACGACGTGATACTGTTCTACGCCAAGTCGGACAGATACGACTTCGACCTGGACGCGGTGAAGGCCCCGCCCAAGGCCCCGCGCACCAACCACATGCGGCGGCACGTGGACCCGGACGGGCGCACCTATCGCTCGATGAAGGTGGGGGACAAGGTCTATACCTACTACGACGACGACCCGGTGGCCCCCTCCGACGTGTGGGACGACGTGAGCCACCTCCAGCAGCGGGACCCGGAGCGCACCGGCTACGACACCCAGAAGCCGCTGTCGCTGCTGAACCGCATCGTGCGTTGCGCGTCCCGGCCCGGGGAGTGGGTGCTGGACCCCTTCGCGGGCAGCGGCACCACCCTCGAGGCCGCGCGGCTGGGCGGGCGGAGCTTCATCGGCATCGACCGGCAGCCCATGACCGTCAACATCGCCCGCAGGCGCTTGAACGGCGCGGACTGGCGGGTGGCGGACGCCGACAATGCCCGGGACGTGGCGCCCGTATGCGCGGCGTCGGTCATGCCCGGGGCGGGGTTCTACCACGTGACCCTGGACCGCTTCGAGGTGGACGTGCCCGGCCTGCCCGCCGACGCCGGGCCCATGGACGCCGTGGACAACTGGTCCGTGGGCTATGTCCGCGACGGGGACTACCACGTCATGGAGGACTACGTGCGCACCCGCCGCCACGGTGGGCTCCTGCTCGAGCTCAAGGCCCCCGCCTACGAGGGGCAGTTGGCCCTGTGCGTCTCGGATATATTGGGCAGAAATTACTATTACGGGCTTGATGTCGGGGTTTGATGGGCGATAGGGAACAGGGAACAGGCAACAGGGAACAGGGGCGACGACCTCTCCGCCTCGCTTTGCTCGGCACCTCCCCTGGCAGGGGAGGCAAGGGAAATGCGGCAGCAGGTATATCAATTTCCCATTCCCCATTTCCCATTCCCCATTTCCCATTCCCCATTTGATTACTTGTCGGATATGTTCATCTAATGTTCACATCCCCGCAATATTGTTGGCCTATAATGGTAGCGGGAGGGGATGGCATGCTGCTGCACGTGGGCGACATCGTGAAGATGCGCAAGTCGCATCCCTGCGGGAACGACCTGTGGAAGATCACCTTTGTGGGCGCGGACATCAAGATGCGCTGCGAGAAGTGCGAGCGGATCGTGATGCTGGAGCGCCCGGTGTTCGAGAAGCGGCTGAAGAAGGTCGTGCAGCCCGCGGAGGAAGCCCAGGCGTGAGGCGCGGGCTGGCGGCGCTCATGGCGCTTCTGCTGTTCGCCGCGGCGGGGCTGTGCGTCCGGACCTGGGGCTTCGGGCTTACGCGCATCGCGGGCACGTCCATGAACGCCACGCTTCGGGACGGCGACGTGGTGCTGGTGACCCGGTTCGACTACCTGGGCGGCGGCACGCCGAGCTTCGGCGACGTGGTGGAATGTCGGTTCCCGAATCGCCGGGACACCTACGTCAAGCGGGTGGCCGGGCTGCCGGGCGAGGCGGTCGCCATCTCCGGCGGCGCGCTGTACCGGGACGGGCAGCGGATGTCGGAGCCCTACGTGTCCTCCTTCGCGGAGGATTTTGAGACCGTCCTCAACTCGGAGCAGTTCCTGCTGCTGGGCGATAACCGCGCCGACAGCTACGACAGCCGCATGCCCGACATGGGCCCCGTGGACGCGGGCGCGTTCCTGGGCCGGGCGCGGCTGGTGGTGTGGCCGCTTCAACACTTCGGCATCGTCAGATGAACCGATCAGATCAGGAGACAGACAGAGATGGAAGAGAATCGCATCCCCGCCGCGGAGCAGGCGGAGGCCCCCGACAAGAAGGGCAAGAAAAAGGTCAAAAAGGGCTGGAAGCAGGAGTTGAAGGAATGGGTCGTCGCCCTGGGCACGGCCGTCATCATCGTGGCGATCCTGCAATCCTTCCTGTTCTGCATCATCAAGGTGGACGGCCAGTCCATGGAGACCACCCTGCACGACGGCGAGCGCCTGTTCGTCAACGTGGCCGAGGTGAAGTTCTCCAAGCAGATCCCGCGCAACAGCATCGTCATCTGCCACTACCCCAACCGCATGAACAACTTCCTGGGCATTATCCCCATGAAGACCAACTTCGTCAAGCGGCTGGTGGCGGTCCCCGGCGACACGGTGTACCGCGAGAACGGCGTGACCCACGTGGTCTACGAGGAGGACGGCCAGCAGGTGGACGTGGCGCTGGACGAGCGCTACGCACTGTACTTCATCAACGGCAGTCCCGACGACTATGAGCCCTACACCCTGGGCGAGGACGAGTACTTCGCCGTGGGCGACAACCGCTACAACAGCCACGATTCCCGGGATTGGAACGATTCGGACGACTCCAACGACGTCGGCCCCATCACCAAGGACATGGTGGTCGGCCGCGTGCGCCAGGTGCTCTGGCCCATCGGCAGCATCCGGGCGGCGAAGTAAGGGGGCGGCGGCGTGAAGAATCGCAGGAGAATGGTGCAGATCATCGCCATCGTGCTGGTGGTGCTGTTGGCGGGCGGCGTGATCGTCAGCGCGCTGTTCGCCGCCATGGCGGAGGAACAGGCCCCGGCCCGGGATCGCTACACCCTGTCAGTGGAATACATGGAAGAGGCGCAGGCGCTGCACATCGAGCAGCGCCTGGTTCATTATAACCATGATGCCGACCGCCTCGACCGGGTGGTGTTCTACGCCGCGCCGAACATGTTCAGGCGCGAGAGCGCCCTGATGTACGCGAACGACGATCTGGAGGACGTGTTCTTCGCGGGCTACGCGCCGGGCGGCATCGACCTGCGGTCCGTGCGGGTGAACGGCGAGGCCGCGGACTACGGCTTCCAGGGGGAGGACGAGCTCTACCTCCGGGTGGCCTGCGATGTCGCGCCGGGAGACGCGGTGACCTTCGACTTCGACTACTACCTGCTGCTCACCGCCTGCGGCGCGTTCGTGGGCGTGGGCGACACGGACGTGCGGCTGGGCGCGTTCTATTTCATCCCCGGCGTGTACGACGAAGCCTACCAGGAGTGGAACGTCAAAAAGCCGCTGCCGTTCACCCGCTGGCTGTACAGCGGGGCGGGGGACTACGAGGTGACGCTGACCGTGCCCGACGACATGGCCGTCGCCGCCACCGGGACCGAGGCCGGGGGCACCTATCATGCCGAGAACGTGCGGGAGTTCGCGATGTGCTTCGGAAGGCGCTGGCGGGTGACCGAGCGGACCACCGATTCGGGCGTGAAGGTCCGCGTGTTCAGCGGACTGCGCAACGCGGGCAGGGTGGCCGACATGGCCGTCAAGGCCATCGGTCACTGCGAGGACTGGTTCGGGCCGTATCCCGTCAAGGAGTTGGACATCTGCCAGTCCGACTACCCGCTGGGGGCCCTCGACTATCCGGGGCTGATTTTGCTGTCTAACGACCTGATGGAGAGCGATCAGCTCGAAAAACAGGTGCGCTTCTGCGCCGCCCAGCAGGTGTTCGGCATATCGGCCTACGTGGAGCCTTCCGCGGACGCCTGGCTGTCAGACAGCGTGTGCGCATACCTGTCCTACCTGATGCTGGAGGCCGATAAGGGCCACGACGCCTTCCTGACGGCCATCAACCGGGACTGGGTGCCCGACCTCCAGATGACCATCCCCGGCGGCCTGCGCGTCACCAGCGACGCCGACTTGTTCGATGCCAAGGACTACGCCGCCGTGGTGCTGACCCGCGGCGCGGTGGTGTTCCACGAGCTTCGGGAGGCCATGGGCCTCAAAAACATGCTCTCCGGCCTCGCCGAATTCTACCGCATGGGGCGTGACGGCCATACCCTCACCGAGATGGACCTCGTGAGCGCCATGGACAGCGCCTCCGGCGGGAGCTGGGAGGACTTCCTCACCGACTGGGTCTTCAACGTGGGCGATTACGTGGAGCAGACCATCGACTGGCTGAACTGATACGGAGGAGACGGATATGGCGAATGTGAACGCAAGGCCGGGCCGCATACTGTGGGACTGGCGGCAGTATTTCAGCAAGGCGAACCTCGAGCTTGGCCAGCGGGACTACGACGCCGACAAGCTCGTGCGGTTCAGCGAGGGCGAGGACGGCCTGAGCGCCCGGGGCGACACGGTGAACGGCTTCCACGTGGAGGTGAAGCGCATCCCCGCGACCTTCACGGAGCTCCAGCGCTATCCCCGGTGGGACAGCTTCACCAGCGGCAATTGGACCCGGGAGCACTTCTCGGATTACTACCTGTGCGACTGTTCCCAGGGGCGGTCGGGTGCCCGCTGCCGCCACCTGGCCAACCTGCTGCTGCGCTGGGAGGTCCAGCACGGCCCGTTCGTGATCGAACAGACCGAGGCGGAGCGCCGGGAATACGAGGAGCGCGCCCGCACGGAACGGGAGAAGCGGATCAAGACGAACGTCGTGCGGGACCTGAGCGAATACTTCGACCCGCTGCCCGTGCCGCGGAAGCGGCTGACCTTCCATCCCGACGCCATCGCCGACGGCTGCGGGATCAAGGCGAACCAGTACGAGTACGAATACAGCCTCCGACTGCTTGCGGGCGTGTCGCCCGACGACATCGAGATGGGCATCCGCTTCGCCCACGACGGCGCCCAGCAGCTTTGCGCAAGGCACACGTTCGACGGCGTCGCCGTGGCGATGGTGCTGAGCCGGACGGGATTTGTAAAGATGGAGTGCGCGTGCGGCGGGAGCAGCCTGCGGAGCAACAACTGGTTTTACGGCACGCGGGCCCAGGACAGGATGTGCGGCCACGCGCTGGCGCTGTGGGCGCTGCTGCGGCAGCGCATCCAGAGGGACGATCCCGGCGACGAGACCGACGCCGGTGGCGAGCGGCTGCTTCAGATGATGACGGACCGCGCCATCCTGGAGGCGGCGGAGGCCGCGCAGCCCCGGGCGGAGAAGCGGCGGCGGCTGACGCTGACGCCCCGCATCGCGTCGGACCACTGGGACCGGCTGCTGCTGACCTTCGACCTCAGCGTGGACGGGGGCCGGGGCTACGCCGTCAAGGGGCTGGAGCGCTTCTACAACGACCTGGAAAACGACGCCGCGCACAAGCTGACCCCCAAGGTGACCGTCAACTTCGCCCGCGACGCGCTGGACGAAGCCTCCGAGCCGTGGTACAGGCTCATCGGCGAGCGGGTCCGGGCGATCCAGCGCGTCAACAGGCAGATCGAGCGCTCCGGCGGCTATGCGAACTACCGCGTTTCCGTGGGCGCGGGCATCCCGCTGGAGGACGGCGAGCTGGACGACGTGTACGACCTGGCCGAGGGCGGGGGGATCCTCTACCAATACGGCGGCCGCAACGACACCCGCGCCCTGCGGGTGGGCCGCGCCGTGCCCCGGGCCACCATGACGCTGGAGCCGGTGGAGGCGGGCGGTAGGCTCACCGTCGTGCGGATCAGCGGCTCCATGCCCCGGCTGGCGGAGGGACGCCGCGGCCAGTACGTGCTGGACGCGGAGCACTTCGGCAGGGTGGACGACGGTGTCATGGACGCCCTCGCGCCGCTGCGGGAGCTGGCCGACCGCTCGGGGGAGTACCGCTGCACCGTGGGCGTGCGCAAGTTCGCCGAGTTCTACCACAGGGTGCTGCCCCGGCTCCAGCAGAACCGCGTGCTGGCGCTGGACGACAGGGTCAGCGGCAGGCTGGAGGCCGTGGTGCCGCCCGCGCCGGAGTTCACCTTCTACGTGGACCTGACGGACGTGATCACCTGCCGCGCCGAAGCCCGCTATGACGAGATCGCCTGCGACGTGGGCGCGCCCTGCGCCGACCTGCCCGACGGCAGGCGGGACTACGACCAGGAGCGCCGGGTGATCCGCGCCGTTCGGGAATGGTTCCCCCATCGCGACGGGGAGCGCCATCTCTACTGGACGGAACACGACGACGACACGCTCATGGAGCTGCTCACCGGGGGCGTGGCGGCGCTGTCGGCCTACGGCGAGGTCAAGGGCAGCGACGCCTTCCGCCGTGTCCGGGTGCGGCCCGTGCCCCAGCCCAGCGTGTCCCTTCGGGTGGAAGGCGGCCTGCTGGACCTGGCGATCAAGACCAGGGACTGCGCGCCGGAGGAGCTGCTGGCGCTGCTGGACAGCTACCGGCTCAAGCGGCGCTGGCACCGGCTCAAGAACGGCGACTTCATCGACCTGGGCGACGCCCGCGCCCTGGACGAGCTGACCGAGGCGGTGGAGGCGCTGGACGTGCCGCTGGAGGACCTGATCCGGCACGGCGCGAAGGTGCCCAAGTACCGGGCGCTGTACGTGGATCGCCTGCTCGAGAGCCACGACGACCTGGCCGCCGCCCGGGACAAGCAGTTCAAGGCCCTGGTCCGCGCTTTCCAGACCATCCGCGACTCGGACTTCGAGGTGTCCGAGGGGCTTTCCGAGGTCCTGCGGCCCTACCAGCTCTACGGCTTCCGCTGGCTGTCCACGCTGGCCCAGTCGGGCTTCGGCGGTATACTGGCCGACGAGATGGGCCTGGGCAAGACGCTTCAATTGCTGTCCTTCATACAGACCCGGCGCGAGGCCGGGGAGGCGCGGCCCTCGCTGGTGGTGTGCCCGGCGTCGCTGGTGTACAACTGGAAGGAGGAGTGCCGCCGGTTCACGCCGGGGCTGACCGTGGAGACCGTGGACGGCGGCCTCGCCCAGCGGCGCAGGCTGTTGGATGAAATGAAGTCCGAGCGCCACGCCGACCTGTACGTGACCTCCTACGACACCCTAAAGCGGGACATCACCAGCTACGACGGCCTGACCTTCGCCACCGTGGCGCTGGACGAGGCCCAGTACGTCAAGAACCAGCGCACGGCGGTGTCCAAGGCGGTGCGGGTGCTGTCCGCGGAGCATCGCTTCGCGCTGACCGGCACGCCCATCGAGAACCGCCTGTCCGAGCTGTGGAGCATCTTCGACTTCCTGATGCCGGGCTTGCTGTACTCCGCGAAGGAGTTCGCGTCCCGCTTCGAGGGGCCGATCATGAAGCAGCGCGACGCCGCGGCCACCGCGCGTCTGGCCCGCATGACCGAGCCGTTCATACTGCGCCGCAAGAAGGAGGACGTGCTCAAGGACCTGCCGGAGAAGCTGGAGGAGACCCGGGCGTCCGCGATGGAGGCGGAGCAGCGGCGAGTCTACGACGCCGAGGTGGTGCGCATGCGGGAGCTTGTGGCCGCCTCAGGGGATTCCAGCGCGGACAAGCTGCGCATACTGGCCGAGATCACCCGCCTGCGGCAGCTCTGCTGCGACCCCACGCTGGTCTTCGAGAACTACGAGGGGCCGAGCGCCAAGCGGGCGGCGTGCCTGGAGCTGATACAGAACGCCATGGACGCCGGGCACAGGATGCTGGTGTTCTCCCAGTTCACGTCCATGCTCAAGCTGCTGGCCGACGACCTCGCGGCGGCGAACATCCCCTTCTATACCATCACCGGCCAGACGCCCAAGCAGGAGCGGCTCAAGCTGGTCAACGAATTCAACGCGGGCGACGCGCCGGTGTTCCTGATCTCCCTGAAGGCTGGGGGCACGGGCCTCAACCTGACCGGGGCGGACGTGGTCATCCACTACGACCCCTGGTGGAACCTGGCCGTGCAGAACCAGGCCACCGACCGCGCCCACCGCATCGGGCAGACCCGGCAGGTCACCGTCATACGCCTCATCGCCGCCGATACCATCGAGGAGAAGATCGTGCAGCTCCAGGAGTCCAAGCGCGAGCTCGCCGAGAACATCATCACCGGCGAGGGCGGCTCCCTGATGGCGCTGAGCCGGGAGGAATTGATGGAACTGATCGGATAAAGCAACCCCCGCCGCTATGCGTCCAGCGGCGGGGTTTGATATGATGTCGGTTTCAGAGGCTCCTTGCGACCATCTGAGGGTCGTTGATGGCGTTGTCGAGCAGGCGGCCCAGGAAGCCCGTATAGCCGTCGCTCGCGGCGCGAGCCTTTTCCAATGTCTCCGGGGAGATGCGCAGGGCGACGGTGGGTTTGACCTCCCGGACATGCCGCCTTCTCGCGATCACAGACATCTCGGCGTATTGCTCGGGCGTCAGCTCCGGCGCGTCCTCGTCCGTAACGATAGGCTTGGCGGCGGCAAGCTCGATCTCCTTGATCTGGGCCTCGGTGGGCTGCTGGCCCGCATGAACGATCTTGCGAACGATCTTCTCATTCTCCATAGTAGATCCTCCTCTCCATAGGAGTTGCCATGCGGGCAGAGATCAACCGGGCGGCTTCCCCGCGCATGGTGTAGACCACATACAGTATCCCCTGAACGCAGCCGATGACGATATACCGATCCTCGTCTATGCTGTGAAGCCTGTCGAAGTATTCGATGCGCTCCTCATCGGCAAAAACCAGCGCCGCGGTATCGAAGCTGATGCCGTGCTTGCGGATGTTGATGCTGTTCTTGTTCTCATCCCATTCGATGAGCGTTTCAGAAATGATCTTTCGCATGGCGATTGAATGTTGTGTCGGTCATCGTGTTTCCTCCAGCGGCGGGGCGAACTTTTCCATGTGCATCTTGAGGTTGACGTAGCTGCGGAAATGGCGGGCGGCCTCGGGCCAATCGGGGTGGCCGTCGAGGAGGACGAACTTATCGAAGGCGGTGCGGGGCAGCTTCATGAGGATGCGCCTCGCGCCGTTTTTGATGAACGGGGCGCGGGACGGGCAGTCGAGGCACACCGCGCCGCCGAGGAGGGGGTCGAAGCGGCAGTCGCCGTCGATCCTCCGCCCGCAGCGGACGCAGGCGTCCATCCGGGGCGCGAGGCCGTTCAGGGCCATGAAGTGCATCTCAAAGGCCATGGTGACCATGGCGGGGGGCAGCTCGCCCCAGTTGAGGTGCGCCAGCGCCCGCAGGGTGGTCAAAAACAGGTCCCGGGCGGGGGTGTCCGGCAGGATGGCGGCGTCCAGCAGCTTGAGCCAGTAAGTCCCGTGGACGAGCCGGTCGTAGTCCGTGCGCAGGGCGTAGTAGCTCTCGGAGATCTGGCACTGTTCGAGGGTGAAGCGGTCCCGCCGCTGGTAGAGCTGGAACTCGCCGCTGGTGAAGGGCTCCACGGCGTTGACCAGCGGGGACTTGGGCCGTCGGCAGCCCCGGGCGATGGCGTCCACCCGGCCCATGTCCGGGGAGAACAGCGTCACCATGCGGTCGTAGTCCGAGTAGTCGGCGCGGCGCAGCACCAGCGCCGGGATGATGAGGCGGCTCATGTCACTCCTCGTAGCCCAGCGCGCGCAGGTCGAAGGCCTTGTTGCGCCAGTCCTCGCGCACCTTGACCCACAGCTTGAGGTTCACCTTGGTGCCCAGCAGCCGCTCGATGTCGGCGCGGGCCTCGGAGCCGATCTTTTGCAGCATCGCGCCCTGCTTGCCGATGATGATGGACTTGTGGGACGCCTTTTCGCAGTACACGTCCGCGTGGATCTCTGTGAGCCGGTCGGACACCTTCTTGATCTGGAGCATGTCCACGCCGATGCCGTGGGGGATCTCGTCGCGCAGGTTGCGCAGCGCCTTTTCGCGGATGATCTCCGCGCACATCACGCGCTCGGGCTGGTCGGTGATCATGTCGTCCGGGAAGTACTTCGGACCCTCGGGCATGGCCTCGATGAGCATGTTCTTCAAGAGCTCCACGTTCTCCCCGGTGCGGGCGGACACGGACACGATGCGGTCGAAGCCCACGCCGTTGAGCGTCGCGAGCTGGGGCATGAGCTGCTCCTTTTTCACGATGTCGATCTTGTTCACCGCCAGGAATTTCGGGCACTTCATCCGGGCGATGTCCTCGATCACGGCCATGTCCCCGTGGCCGATGCGCTGGCCGTCCACCACGCACAGCACCGCATCCACGCCCTCCCGGGCGTCGTCCGCGGCCTTCATCATGTACTCGCCCAGCTTCGTGCGGGGCTTGTGCAGGCCCGGGGTGTCCACGAACACGATCTGCCAGTCAGTGCCGGTCGCAACGCCCAAGAGCTTGTTGCGCGTGGTCTGCGGGTGGTTGGAGATGATGGCGACCTTCTCGCCCACGAAGCGGTTCATCAGGCTCGATTTGCCCACGTTCGGCCGGCCCAGTATGGCCACGAAGCCGGAACGGAATTTTTTGTCTGACAAGTGTATTTCCTCCGTTTTATACAGTTACTCCTAAATCTTCGGGCGACAACCCCTCCGGCAGCAGTTCTCCCAGCGTCCGCACGGTATAGCCCTTCCCATAGGCCCCGACGATGACGGGCAGGCTCGGGTCGGAGAACTCCCGAAGCACCTGTCGGCAGATGCCGCAGGGCCAGGCCACGGCGGTGGAGCCCACCACGGCGATGGCGGCGAAGCGCCGAGCCCCGTGGACGATGGCGTTGCCCGCCGCGCAGCGTTCGGCGCAGATGGCGGCCCCGTAGGAGGCGTTCTCGAAGTTGCAGCCGGTGAAGGTGCGGCCGTCCTCGGCCAGTATGCACGCGCCCACCTGGAACTTGGAATAGGGGCAGTAGGCCATCTGCATGGCCTCGCAGGCCTGCGCGAAGAGCGCGTCGCAGTCGATGCCCTCCCGGGTGATGCCCAGCTTGCCCAGGGCCTTTTCCTCCATCTCGCGCATGGCGGTCTTTTCCTCCTCGTTCATGTGGTCGTAGCCCATCAGGTGAAACGCCGAATGGGCCGTCAGGTACGCAAGCTCACGCCGGAGCGGGTGGCCGTATTCCTCGGCCTGCCGCCTGGCCCGGTCGTAGTTGATGACGCAGTCGCCCAGGTTCACCGCGCCCAAATACGGGTCGTACTCCCGCCGCAGCCGCTTGGGGCAGTCCCGGGCGGTCTTGCCCGCGGGGAAGCGCGCGGTGGGGAAGGAGAGCACGTCGGTGGCGCTGTCGACGCCGCGCATCTCCCGGTTCAGCGTCCGGATGCCCGCGTCGTCGGTGACGCGGATGGCGAAGGCGGCGTTTTCGATGCCCTCGGCCTCGAAGCACGCCCCGGCCACCCGGTCCAGCAGCGCCTCGAGCCCGGGCGACGCCTCCGGGATGTCCCATTGGAGCTCAATGTTCATCGGTGGCGGCCTCCTTGGTCTCGGGCGCGGGCGCTTCCTCGGTTTTTTCCTCCGGCTTTTCCGCGGGCTTCTCCGCGGGCTTTTCGACCGGCTCCTCGTGGGCCTCGTTGCGCGGCGGGATGGCCACGTCGGGGTACTCGATGCGCTCGTGGAACACGCCGGTGAGCACGGTGGAGAACGCGGAGCAGATCTTCTCCAGGTCGCCGAAGGTCAGGTCGGACTCGTCGAGCTGCCCGTCGTCCAGCTTGGCCCGCACCAGCTTGCGGATGAGCGCGTCCACCTTCTCGGGGTTCGGCTCGGGGATGGAGCGCACGGCGGCCTCGATGCTGTCGGCCAGCATGACCACCGCGGCCTCCTTGCTGTGGGGGCGGGGGCCATCGTAGCGGAAGGCGGAGATGTCCACCTGGTCCGCGCCGTAGAGCTTCACGGCCTTGTCATAGAACCAAAGCACCACGCCGTCGCCGTGATGCTGGCGGATGATGTCCAGCACCGGCTCGGGCAGCCGCGCCTTCTGGCCCATGGCCGCGCCGTCACGGGGATGGGCGGTCAATATCGCCGCGGACACCCGGGGGTCCGTGCGGTCGTGGGGGTTGTCGCCCATCTGGTTCTCCTTGAAGTAGGCGGGGCGCTTCAACTTGCCGATGTCGTGGTAGTACGCGCCCACGCGGGCCAGCAGCCCGTTCCCGCCCACGGCGGTGGCGGCGGCCTCGGCCAGGTTCGCCACGATGATGGAGTGGTGGTAGGTGCCGGGGGCCTCCATCAGCAGCCTGCGCAGTATGGGCTGGCTGGGGTTGGACAGCTCGATCAGCCGGGGGTTGGTGGCCAGGTTGAATATCCACTCAAGGAGGGGCTGGAAGCCGATGCACATCACGCCGCAGAGTATGCCGCTGGCCGTGGCCCACAGGGCGTTGGTCAGCACGGTGGACAGCTCCGCGGAGTTGATGAGGCCCACCGCCAGGGTGACCAGGAAGTTGGATATGCCCACCAGCACGCCGGCCAGCAGGGTGGTGGTGCGTTGCATCCTTCGGGCGAACACCGAGACCACCACGGGCCCGGACGCCAGCGACATCATCACCACCGAGAACATCGCCACGGTGAAAAGCCCGTTGGACGCCCCGGCCAGCAGCGACACGGTCATGCCCAGGGCCACGTTGAACCACAGCGCCACGCGCGGGTCGATGAGCAGGGAGATGAGCAGCATGCCCAGCGACACGGGCATCAGGTACGCGCTCCACTGGCTGATGGCGAGCGACAGCGCCACCTCCAGGACGTATATGAGGCATATGAGCGACAGGGGCTTCGGCATCAGAAGGTCGCGCCGGTACCGGGCCAGGTAAAGCGCCAGAGATACCATTATCATCAGCAGGATCAGCGCGATGCCCGCCAACAGCGGCACGTCCACGTTGTCCTCCTTGAGCAGGCCCAGGGACGACAGCATCTGGTACTGCGCGTTGGTGACGATCTCGCCCCGGCGCACGATGACCTCGCCCTTGACGCGGATGACGGTGTCCACCGCCTCGCGGGCCTTCTCCCGGTTCTGCTCGGTGGCCTCCTCGTCGATGAGCATGTTGGGCTGCACGCACAGCCGCATCAGCTCCGTGGCCGCGCCCACCAGCGGCGGCGTGTAGCCGGAGTTGGACAGGCTTCGCCCCATGGAGGCGATGGCCGCGGCCTCCTGGCCCTCGAGCACCGCGCCGTTCATGGTGTCGCGGACCAGCTTGTAGGTGTCCTCGGCGAGCTGCTTGACCAGCGCCGGGTCGGTGTCGGCCAGCGCCTGCATCTGGTCCCGGGTCAGCGCCAGCTCCAGCGTGGCGTTCAGCGCGTCGAACTCGGCGTCGTTCATGTTCATCACGGCCTCGCCGGACAGGCCCTCCACCGCCGCGGCCAGCGCGTTGAAGCGGGCGTCCAGGTCGGACAGCACCGCCGCTGTGGTGGAGGGGTCGGCGCTCTTGTAGCTGGGCTCCACCTGGGCCGCCGCGGCCTCCCGGTTCTGGTCCGTGGTCACGGTGTCCTTGACATCCTTGGTCGCCAGGATGTCCATGGTGGCGGGCAGGCCCACCCGGATGTCGTGCTGCTCCGGCGTCACGCCCAGCAGCAAAAGCGCCGCCAGCGCGAAGTACGTCACCGCCGCGATCATCGCGGATTGCAGCACCGGCGCGACCTTCGAGGCCCGCGTGCGCGTCTTTTTCGGTTTCATCTCTGTGCTCCTTAAGGGGGATCGTCAGTTATATCTTAGACCGTGGCCTGAACCGCGTGTCACGTGGCGCGTTGGCCCGCTGCGCGTGCTTCTCATACGCCCGGACGATGGCCTGCACCAGCTCGTGGCGCACCACGTCGCGGTGGGTGAGCTGGACGATGGCGATGTCGTCGACACCCTTCAGCACCTCCAGCGCTTCAACAAGGCCCGAGCGCTTGCCGGTGGGCAGGTCGATCTGGGTCACGTCGCCGGTGATGACCATCTTGGAGCCCATGCCCATGCGGGTCAAAAACATCTTCATCTGCTCGCTGGTAGTGTTCTGGGCCTCGTCGAGGATGATGAAGGCGTCGTTCAGCGTGCGGCCGCGCATGTAGGCCAGCGGGGCCACCTCCACCGCGCCGCGCTCCAAAAGCCGCTGGTAGGCGTCCACGCCCATCATCTCGTGGAGCGCGTCGTACAGCGGCCGCAGGTAGGGGTCCACCTTCTGGGCCAGGTCGCCGGGCAGGAAGCCCAGCTTCTCCCCGGCCTCCACGGCGGGACGGGTCAGTATGATCTTCTCGATCTCCTTGTTTTTCAGTGCCACCACCGCCATGGCGATGGCGAGGTAGGTCTTGCCGGTGCCCGCGGGGCCGACGGCGAAGGTGCAGGTGTTCTGCTTGATGGCGTCCACATACTGCTTCTGGCCGAGGGTCTTGCACTTGACCTGTCGGCCCCGGTAGGTGATGGCGATGACATCGCGCATGATCTCGCCGATGCGGTCGGCCTTGCCCTCGGCGGCCAGGCCGATGGCGTAGCGGATGCGGGTGCGGTCCACGGTCTCGCCCCTGAGCACGATGTCGCTCAGGGTCTGGAGCGTCAGCTTCGCCAATGAGACCTTCTCCGGGTCCCCGGTGATGACCACCTCGTTGCCGTGGGCGTACAGCTCCACGCCCAGCTCCTCCCGGAAGATGGGCATGTTTTCCTCCCGGATGCCGAATATGCCGATGAACTGCTCCGGGGTGTCCATCATCATCCGCTCGGTCCGATCCAGCGTCGTGTTTTCCAATTGCTTTAGCCTCCCTGTCGCAGCGCCTCGTAGGGCGCCGCCGCGTTGGTGTATATCTCGCAGACCGCGCTGGCCCGCAGCGTGTCCGCGGTGGGCTGGGTGTAGCGCACCCAGCTTCGTGCGATCTTGTATTGTACGGGGCCGAAGGCGGTCAGCCGCGCCCGGGCGTCGGCCATCGCCAGCGCCACCAGGCGGGAGGACAGCAGCTCCCTGTCCCCTTCCTCCCGGACCAGCTCGGTCTCCCGGTTGATGACCCGCCGCAGCTTCACCGGGACGAACAGCCCGCCGATGGGCACGTCCTCCGCGGTCGCGGACTGCCGGGCGAAGGTCTCGCCCTCGGCGACGCGCCACTCGAACCACGGCGTTTGCAGCGCCGAGGACGTGGACTGCCGCCCGGTGTAGCGGGCCTGCTCCGCCGTGAGCGCGCCCTCGGCGTGGCCCTCGTACCAGGCGCGGACCACCACCTCGCCCAGGGCGGCGATGGCGCGGCTGTCCTCCTTGGCGACCTTCTCCGCGCCGCGGATGAGGAGCTGCCCCTTGCGCACGGTGTCGCCGGGCTTCACGCAGGGCTCCCCGGCCTCCACGTTGACGGACACCACGATGCCCGTGCGGTCGGCGTACAGGCTGCGCGGCGCGTCCACGTCGTAGACCTCCGGGGCCTCCACCTCCGGCGCGGCCTCGATCTGCAGCACCACGCCCTGCACCCGGGCGGAGACATAGCTGTATTCCCCGGCCTCGGCCAGCAGCTCGTCGGCGAGCGCCGCGGTGTCGATGTCCCGGCCCGCGCCGGGCCGCAGGCCGCGTTCGTTCAATAATTCTATGAATGTGCCCGCGTCGCCACGCTCGGCGGCGTTGCCGGTGAACCTGACCTCCACCCGCCATATGCGCCCCAGCGCCAGCGCGATGAGCAGCGCCATGACCATGAGGCCGGGAACCAGCGTCCAGCGCCGCCTGAGCCAGCGCCGAAACGCGCTCGCGCCCCGCCGCTTCAGGACCTCGGCGGGGATGGAGAAGCGCTGACACAGCTTCAACAATTTGCGGGCGTCGCGCTCGCTCACGTCGGCCACGAAGGTGTGGTCGTCCCCGGTCTTGACCCGGCGGAACCGCACGCCCATGTCCATGGCCCGCTCCATGAGCTTTTCGGGCATCAGCCCGCGGATCAGCAGTCGGACCTCGCCCTTCATGGGGTGTCGTCACCCCCGTCGCAGGGAAGCTCCACCTTCCGAAGCTGGCCCTTGATGATGACCGTCCCGCACCGGGCCTCGCACAGCGTCAGCCCCCGGCCCGTCACCGTGATGGGGCCGCGGCCCGTGGCCAGGCGCACCCGCGCGTCGGTCAGCTCCAGTATGCCCGTGTGGTTCTCCACCAGCAGCCGGTTCGACCCGATGGCCGTGGCCCGGGCGCAGCGGCCCGACAGGTCCCGCGACCACTCCAGCGCCTCGGGCGGCCGCGCGATGGGCCGCCGGAAGATCGGGCGGCGGGGGAAGCCGCCCCTGTCCCGCGTGTGCTTCATGGCGTGTCCTCCGATATTCTTCGTCCACATACCATATGCGCCGCGGACCCGTTTCATCCAATCGGGCCAAACTATTTTTATCCAACTATATTATACACGAATATATGTGGAAAATGCAAGTCAGTTGTGGGTGTTGGGGCGAATAATTACGTTCCGATGGTGGAAACGCGCCGCCCGCCGTGGTAGGATGTTCACATCGAAGCTGTCAGGAGGCCAGGGATGTTTGATATAAACGAACTTACGACCAAGGCGTTCGCCGGGCTCGCGCCGATGGCGGGGGTGACGGACGCGGCGATGCGGCTCTTGTGCCACGAGCAGGGCGCGGGCTGGGCGGTGAGCGAGATGCTGTCGGCCAAGGGCTGGATATTCTCGAAGGGGAAGAACCAGAACGCCCTGGACATCCTGAAGCGGCTGCCGGGCGAGGGCGTCGCGGGGCTCCAGCTCTTCGGCAGCGAGCCGGAGTACATGGCGGCGGCGGCGCGGCAATTGGAGGGCGCGGGCTTCCAGTTCATCGACATCAACTTCGGCTGTCCCGCGCCGAAAATCACCGGCAACGGCGAGGGCAGCGCCATGATGCGTGACCCGGCGGGCGTGGCGGCGGTGGTGAGGGCCACGGCGGGGGCCACGTCGCTGCCGGTCACGGTGAAGATCCGCTCCGGCTGGGATGAGGACCACATCAACGCCGTGGAGATCGCCCAAATATGTGAAGATCAAGGGGCCAAGGCTGTGGCCGTCCACGCCCGCACCCGGGTCCAGCAGTATTCGGGCCGGGCCGACTGGGACGTGATCCGCCGGGTCAAGGCCGCGGTCGGCGTGCCGGTGTTCGGCAACGGCGACGTCAGGACCGGCGCGGACGCCGTGCGGATGCTGGACGCCACAGGCTGCGACGGCGTCATCGTGGGCCGCGCCGCCCAGGGGAACCCGTGGGTGTTCCGGGAGATCGCCGCCGCGCTCAGGGGCGAGGCCGTCGCGCCGCCCACCCCCGCCGAGCGGGCGGAGATGGCGCTCAAGCACTTCGAGCTGGAGATGGCGTTGTTCGGCGAGAAGCGCGGCGTGCTCGAGATGCGCAAGCACATCGCCTGGTACGTCCACGGCATGAAGGGCGCGTCGCGTTTCCGGGACGAGGTCAACCTCATCAAGGACGCCGACGCGGTCAAGGCCGCGCTGGTGGATTTCGCCCGGTCCCAGGACTAAGGCTTCACGACCTGGTGCGCCCGCCGCACGACGTCCCTGATCTCCTGGTCGGTAACGGCACGGTCGCACCGGTCGGCGGGCACCAGGTCCGCCAGGAATTCCCGGTTGCCGCTGCCCCCGGCGATGGGGGAGAAGTCCAGCGCGCGCACGGCCCAGCCCAGCGTGGGGACGAAATCGACGATCTCCCGGAGCACGTCCGCGTGGACGGCGGCGCTGCTGACGATGCCGCCCTTGCCGACCCGGGCGCGGCCCGCCTCGAACTGGGGCTTGACCAGCGTGACCATCCGCCCGCCCGCGCCCAGCACCCGCAGCGCCGCCGGGAGGATGAGCTTTATCGAGATGAAGGACACGTCCATCACCGCGAGGGTCGGCGCGGGGTCGAACATGCCCGGGTCCAGCGCCCGGGCGTTGACCTTCTCCATGTCCGCCACCCGCGGATCGTTTTTCAGAGACGGGTGGAGCTGGCCCGTGCCCGCGTCGATGGCGTAGACCTTCGCGGCCCCGGCCTTGAGCAGCACGTCGGTGAAGCCGCCGGTGGACGCGCCGATGTCCATGCACACCTGTCCCGACGGATCCACGCCGAAGGCCGACAGCGCCTTTTCCAGCTTCAGCCCGCCGCGCCCGACCCAGGGGCAGGCGTCGCCCAGCACCGCGAGCGCGTCGCCCTCGGCCACCGGCTGCGCGGGCTTCGTGACGGGCTGGCCGTTGACGGTCACCAGCCCCGCCTCGATCAGTCCGCGGGCCTTCTGACGGCTCTCCGCCAATCCCCTCGCCGCCAGCGCCGCGTCGGCGCGCAGGGTCCCGGACATGGAAAACACCCCC
>JAFUWR010000253.1 GCA_017471125.1 Clostridia bacterium
AAGGGCCACCGGGTGTCCTGCCACATCACGCTGCCGGGGCGGAACCTGGTGCTGCTGACGGACGTGGAATACGCGGGCGTGTCCCGAAAGATCGACGACCCGGACGAGCGCGGCAGGCTGTCCGGCGTCGCCCGGGCGATGATCGCGGGCACGGGCATGGGCGTCATCGTGCGCACCGCCGCCGCAGGCGCGTCAGAGGACGTCCTGCGCGGCGAGTGGGCGCGGCTGGTGTCCCAGTGGCGGGAGCTGCAAGTCAGGGCAGAACACGCCGTCGCGCCGAAGCGGCTGTTCTCCAACGGGGCGCTTACGCTGAAGGCCGCCCGGGACATGCTGGACGACGCGGTGGACGCCCTGTGGGTAGACGGCGAGGCGCTGTATCGGGAGGTCACCGGCCTCGCCGCGGCGCTGTGCCCGGACCACGTGGACCGCATACGGCGCCACGACACGCCGACCCCGCTGTTCGACCTCCATCGGGTGGACGCCCAGTTGGACAAGGCCCTGCGCAAGTACGTGTGGCTCAAGTCCGGCGGGTCGCTGGTCATCGAGGAGACCGAGGCCATGACCGTGGTGGACGTGAACACCGGCAAGTTCACCGGGAAGAGGGACCTGGAGGAGACGATCTACAAGCTCAACCGCGAGGCCGCGGAGGAGCTGGTGCGCCAGCTTCGGCTTCGGGACATCGGCGGCATCGTCATCGTGGACTTTATCGACATGGCGAGCGCCGAGCACAACGAGGGATTGCTCCGATACCTGCGGGAGCTGGCAAAAACCGACCGAAGTCGGTTGAACGTGCTGGGCATGACGGGGCTCGGGCTGGTGGAGCTGACCCGCAAGAAGGAGCGGCCCCCGCTGTCTAAACAGCTTATGCACACCTGCTCCAGCTGCGGCGGCGACGGCGCGACCCCGTCCCACGAGACCACGGCGCGGCGCGTCGCCCGCGACATATGGCGCAGGCGGCGGGCCGGGGAGGAAGGGCCTATACTGGTCACGGCCTGCGGCGGCGTGGCGAACGGGCTCAAATCCCTGGGAAACCCCTGCGACGCGCCGGTCTACGTGGCCGTCAAGGAGGCCATGAAGCCGGGGGAATACGATGTCAGCCCTGCGGATGTATCGAATCTGCCGGAGGGCGCGAAAATGCTGAAACGAGGATGCACGCATGAAGGATAGGCCGATCGTACCCGAGGGCGAGATACTGCGCCAGCGGGAATTCATGAAGCTGGTGGAGGCCATGGACGCCCGCCCGCGCAGCTTCCACATCGTGTCCATGGGCTGCCAGATGAACGAGCGGGACTCGGAGTCCATCGCGGGCATGCTCCAAGAGATGGGCATGGCCCCCGCCGCGAAGCGCGAGGACGCGGACCTGATACTCTACAACACCTGCTGCGTCCGCGAAAACGCCGAGAACAAGGCGCTGGGCAACGTCATCTGGCTCAAGGAGCTCAAGAAGGACAAGCCCGACCTGATGATCTGCGTGGGCGGCTGCATGACCCAGGAGAAGGGCATGGCGGCGATGATGAAGAAGCGCTACCCCTTCATCGACCTGGTCTACGGCACCCACAACATGTACAAGCTGCCGGAGTACGTCTGGCGCGTGCTGACGGAGAAGCGGCCCGTCATCGAGGTCATGGACATCGACGGCGAGGTGGTGGAGGGCCTGCCCGAGGCGCGGAAGTCCGACTTCATGGCGTTCGTGAACATCATGTACGGCTGCGACAACTTCTGCACCTACTGCATCGTGCCCCACGTCCGGGGCCGCGAGCGCTCCCGGACGCCCGAGGCGGTCCTCGAGGAGTGCGTCAGGCTCCAGGACGCCGGGGTCAGGGAGATCATGCTGCTGGGGCAAAACGTCAACTCCTACCGGGGCGGCGGGGCCGAGTTCGCCGAGCTGCTGTACCGGGTGGACAAGATAGGCATCGAGCGCATACGGTTCATGACCAGCCACCCGAAGGACCTGTCCGACGAGCTGATCGCGGCCTTCGGGGAGTTGAAGCACCTGATGCCCCAGCTCCACCTGCCGGTGCAGGCGGGGGACGACGAGATACTGCGCCGCATGAACCGGCGCTACACCCGGGCGCACTACCTGGACCTCGTGAACAGACTTCGGTCGGTTTGTCCAGACATCGGCCTGACCAGCGACATCATCGTGGGCTTCCCCGGCGAGAGCGAGGCGCAGTTCGAGGCGACCATGAGCCTGGCGCGGCAGGTCCGCTTCGACGCGGCCTACACGTTCGTCTTCTCGCCCAGGGCGGGCACCCGCGCCGCGGAGCTGCCGGACGACACGCCCTACGAGGTCAAGAGCGCGCGCATACAGCGCCTGATCGACTTACAGCAGTCCATCACCTACGAGACGCTGCGGGCGCAGGTTGGCAAAACCGACCGGGTCCTGGTCGAGGCCGCATCCACCCGGGACGCCGGTTCCGTGGGCGGCAAGACGCCGCGGGGACATATGGTGAACTTCCCCGGCGGGCAGGACCTGATCGGGAAATTCGTGGACGTGGAGATCACCTCCGCGGGGAAAAACACCCTGCGCGGGAAAATCATCGGAGGATAATGACATGGATATGGTGTTCCAAAAGACCCGTGAATTGGGCGAGGCGCTTTTGCAGAGCGAGGCGTACCTGAACATGAAGGCCGCGGAGGACAAGGCGATGGCCAACGCCGACGCCGCCCAGACCATGGCGGGCTTCCTCGAGAAGCGCGGCGAGCTGCACGCCCTGATGCAGTCGGAAAACCCCGACCCCGTGGCGATGAAGCGGGTGTCCGACGAGATGGACGACCTGCAGGACCGCATGCAGATGATCGACGACGTGGTGGCCCTGACCGAGGCCCGCAACCAGTTCAACAGCCTGATCGGCCAGATCAACCAGGTGCTCCAGTTCATCGTCACCGGGCGCATGGAGGAGGCCGACTGCGGCGGCGACTGCTCCGCGTGCGGAGGATGCCATTAGGGAGTCATAGTGAGGTGAAGGTTTTATGCCCGTTACGCCGATGATGCAGCAATACCTGGACATCAAGGAGCAATACCCCAACGCGATACTGTTCTTTCGCCTGGGCGACTTCTACGAGATGTTCTTCGACGACGCGAAGCTGGTGTCAAAGGAGCTGGAGCTGACGCTGACGGGCAAGGACTGCGGCCTGTCCGAGCGCGCGCCCATGTGCGGCGTGCCCTACCACGCGGTGGACACGTACCTGCAAAAGCTGATCGAGAAGGGCTACAAGGTGGCCATCTGCGAGCAGATGACCGACCCCGCCACGTCCAAGGGGCTGGTGGAGCGGGACGTGATACGCATCGTGTCGCCGGGCACGGTCATCGAGTCCAACATGCTGGAGGAGGGCCGGGCCAACTACATCGTGTCCGTGTATCTTAAGAAAAACCAGGCGGGCTGCGCGTTCTGCGACGTGTCCACCGGCGAGTTCTACCTCTACCAGATCCCGGACGCCCGGGCGCGGCTCGCGGACGAGCTGGCGCGGCTGGACCCCAGCGAGATCGTCGTCAACGATTTGGACGCGCTGACCGCCCTCGAGCCGGAGCGCGGCCGGAAGGCCGAGCCGCTGTCCGAGGAGCGCTACGCCTACGCCTTCGCGGCCAAGGCGATGTCGGCCCACTTCGGCAAGTCCATCGCCGACCTGGGCTTCGACGGCCAGCGGCTGGCGGTGTGCGCGGCGGGGGCGCTGTTGAGCTACCTGACGGATACCCAGAAGAACGCGCTGCAACACATCACCACCGCCCGGGCCTATGAGTCCGCCCGGTGCCTGACCCTCGACCGGGTGGCGCTCAAGAATCTGGAGCTCACGGAGACCGTCCGGGGCAAGGGCCGGCGGGGGACGCTTCTGTGGATACTGGACAAGACCCGCACGTCCATGGGCAGCCGCCTCATGCGGGCGTGGATCGAGCGGCCCCTTCGGGAGAAGGCCGACATCGAGGCGCGGTTGGACGCCGTGGAGCAGCTGATGCGCGACCCGATGACCTCGGGCGAGCTGCGCGACGTGTTCGACGAGGTCTACGACGTGGAGCGGCTTCTGAGCCGCATCGCCTACGACGCCGTGAACGCCCGGGAATGCCTGTCGCTGGCGCGGACGCTCCAGGCCATCCCGCGGATCAGGGAATTGGGCGAGGGCTTCGACAGCGCCCTCATCCGCGAGACCCTTTCCCGCCTCGACCCCATGACAGAGCTGCAACGCGAGCTCATACAGGCCATCGACCCGGAGGCGCCCCTGTCCGTCAAGGACGGCGGCATCATCCGGGCGGGGTACAACGCCGAGCTGGACGAGCTGAAAAACATCTCCGAGAACGGCAAGAGCTACATCGCGCAGCTTGAGACCCGCGAGCGGGAGCGCACCGGCATCAAGAACCTCAAGGTGGGCTACAACCGGGTGTTTGGCTATTACATCGAGGTCACCAAGTCCTTTTACAGCCAGGTGCCCTACGACTACGTGCGCAAGCAGACCCTCGCCAACGCGGAGCGCTACATCACCGAGGAATTAAAGACCCTCGAGGGGCGCATCCTCGGGGCGCAGGAGAACGCCATCCGGCTGGAATACGCGCTGTTCACGGAGATCAGGGACAAATTGAAGGCCGTGCTGCCGGGGCTCCAGCAGACCGTGGACGACCTAAAGACCCTCGACGCGCTGCTGGGCCTGTCGCTGGCCGCGTCGGAGTACGGCTACGTCCGGCCCGACATCAACGACGAGGGGCGCTACGTCATAAAGA
>JAFUWR010000254.1 GCA_017471125.1 Clostridia bacterium
ATCGACGCCAACGGCATCGTGCACGTGTCCGCCAAGGACCTGGGCACCGGCAAGGAGCAGTCCATCGCCATCACCGCCTCCTCCAACATGAGCGAGGAGGAGATCGAGAAGGCCGTCAAGGAGGCTGAGCAGTTCGCCGCAGAGGACAAGAAGAACAAGGAGCAGGCCGAGACCTTCAACCAGGCCGACCAGCTCATCTACCAGACCGAAAAGACCATGAACGAGTCCGGCGACAAGCTGGACCCCGCCGACAAGTCCCGGCTGGAGAGCGAGCTGAACACATTCAAGCAGGTGCGGCAGGGCAACAACGTGGACGAGATCAAGTCCGCGATGGAGACCTTCTCCAAGGCCACCTATGAGATCTTCGGCAAGCTGTACCAGCAGGCCAACCCCAACGGCGGCCAGGGCTTCGATCCCAACGCCGGCGGCCAGAACCCCGGCGGCGGCGCCAACGTCAACGACGACGGCACCGTGGAGAGCGAGTTCACGGACTGATCCAAATGAGGGGCAAAGCCCCTCATTTGAGTGATTATGAGATTCCCCAAATCAAACAGGGGTGATTGAATGGCAAACAAGAGAGACTACTACGAGGTGCTGGGCGTCGCCAAGGACGCGGACGAGGCCGCCATCAAAAAGGCGTACCGTCAGCTGGCGAAGAAGTACCACCCCGACGTGAACCCGGGCGACAAGGACGCCGAGGAAAAGTTCAAGGAGGTCAACGAGGCCTACCAGACCCTGTCCGACCCCCAGAAGCGCGCGTCCTACGACCAGTTCGGCCCCGACGGTCCCCAGGCGGGCTTCGGCGGCGGCGGGTTCGGCGGGTTCTCGGGCTTCGAGGGCGGCGGCTTCGGCGGCTTCGAGGACATCTTCTCGTCCTTCTTCGGCGGCGGCATGGGCGGTCGGGGCGCCAACGGCCCCATCCCCGGCGACGACCTGCGCTATGACCTGACCATCTCCTTCGAGGAGGCCGCAAAGGGCTGCGAGAAGGAGATCAACCTGGTGCGCGACGAGGAATGCCCCACCTGCGCGGGCTCCGGCGCGAAGCCCGGCTCCAAGGTGGACACCTGCCCCAACTGCCAGGGCACCGGCCAGGAGCGCGTGGTGACCAACACCCCCTTCGGCCGCATCCAGAACGTGCGCACCTGCTCCCGCTGCCACGGCGCGGGCAAGATCATCACCGAGCCCTGCACCAAGTGCCACGGGCGCGGCAAGGTGCGCGTGTCCAAGCGCCGCACCATCAAGGTGCCCGCCGGCATCGACAACGGCCAGGTGCTGACCATCCGCGGCCAGGGCGGTCTGGGCGAGCGCGGAGGCCCGCCGGGCGACCTGCAGGTGGTCATCACCGTGCGGCCCCACAAGCTGTTCAGGCGGCGGGACGACAACCTCTACATCGAAATGCCCCTCACCTTCACCCAGGCGGCCCTGGGCGCGGAGCTGGACGTGCCGACGCTGGAAAAGCCCGTGAAGCACAAGTTCCCCGAGGGCACCCAGCCCGGCCAGGTGTTCACCCTGCGCGGGCAGGGCGTCACCCACCTGCGGGGCGGCGGCAAGGGCGATTTGTACGTCACCGCCGTGGTGGAGATCCCGAAGAAGCTGACCAACCAGCAGAAGGAGCTGCTCAGGCAGTTCGACGGCACCACCACCAACAACCAGTATGAAAAGAAAAAGTCGTTCCTCGACCGGCTGAGGGATGCGTTCTCGTAAAATATCGAGGGCGTCGCACAATGCGACGCCCTCAATCAATTATTTCCCCGTCATCTTCTCCTGCTTGACCTTGTGGTCGATGACGTGGCGGGAGGCCAGCTCCCTGTGGATGTCCTCCAGCGATATGCCCATCTGGATCATCAGCACCATCACGTGGTAGGTCAGGTCGGCGATCTCGTAGATCGTCTCGGCCTTGTCGCCCGCTTTGCCTGCGATGATGACCTCGGTGGATTCCTCGCCCACCTTCTTGAGGATCTTGTCGATGCCCTTCTCGAACAGGTAGGTGGTGTAGCTGCCCTCCTTCTTCTCGGTCTTGCGGCCCTCGATGAGCCGCATCAGGCCGTCCAGCGTGAAGGCGTGGTTGTTTTCGGACTCAAAGACCGGGTTGGTGAAGCAGCTCTCGGTGCCCAGGTGACAGGCCGGGCCGTCCTTATTGACCTCCACCACCAGCGCGTCGCGGTCGCAGTCCGCGGTGATGGAGACGATGTGCTGGTAGTTGCCGCTGGTCTCGCCCTTGAGCCACAGCTCCTGCCGAGAGCGGGACCAGAAGCAGGTCAGCTCCTTCTCCATGGAGATCTCGAGGCTCTCCCGGTTCATATACGCCAGGGTCAGCACCTGCTTGGTCTCGGCGTCCACCACGATGGCGGGGATGAGCCCCTTCTCGTCGAATTTCAGGGTGTTTATATCGATCATATTCAAAGCCTCACATTGATGTCGTTGTCGCGCAATACCTGTTTGAGATCGTTGATCTGGACCTCGCCGAAGTGGAAGATGGACGCCGCCAGGCCCGCGTCCACCCGGGGCAGGGCCTTGAACAGCGTGACGAAGTCCTGTATGCCGCCCGCGCCGCCGGAGGCGATGACCGGCACGCTGACCGCGTCGCACACGGCGCGAAGCATCTCCAGGTCGAAGCCGCCCTTGACGCCGTCGGTGTCGATGGAGTTGAGCACCACCTCGCCCGCGCCGCTGTCCACGCAGCGCTTGATCCAGCTTATGGCCTCCATGCCGGTGTCCTCGCGCCCGCCCTTGGCGAACACCCGAAACTGGCCGTCCACCCGCTTCACGTCCGCGGAGATGACCACGCACTGGCTGCCGTAGCGCTCGGCGGCGGTGGGGATGAGGTCGGGATTTCGGATGGCCCCGGAGTTGACGGACACCTTGTCCGCGCCGCACTTGAGCACCCGGTCGAAGTCGGCGACGGTGTTGATGCCGCCGCCCACGGTCAGCGGGATGAACACCCGCTCGGCCACCTGCTTCAGGATGTCCGTGAACAGCGCCCGGCCCTCGTGGGAGGCGGTGATGTCGTAGAACACCAGCTCGTCCGCGCCGCAGTTGGAGTAATATTCCGCCAGCTTCACCGGGCTGGACACGTCCTGCACGCCCAGGAAGTTGACCCCCTTCACCACGCGGCCGTCCCGCACGTCCAGGCAGGGGATGATGCGCTTGGTGATCATGTGGCGCTCACCTCCAACGCGGTTTTGAGGTCGATGGCCCCGGTGTAGTACGCCTTGCCGATGATGGCCCCGTACAGGCCCATCCCGGCCAGCGCCCGTATGTCGTCCAGCGTGGATACGCCGCCGGAGGCGATGATGTCCATTTGATACTGCCTTTGCAGGTCGGCGTACAGCGCCCGGTTCGCGCCGCGCATGGCCCCGTCCCGGCTGATGTCCGTGCAGATGACGGTCCTGACGCCCATCCGCTGGTACTTGTCCATGAACTGCGAAAGCGTCATGTCGGACTGCTCGGTCCAGCCCTTGATGGAGATCAGCCCGTCCCGCACGTCCGCGCCCACGGCGATGGCGTCGCCGTACTTCTGAACAGCGCGCTCCGCGAAGTCGCCGCCGGTGATGGCCGCGGTGCCCAGGATGACGCGCTTCACGCCCAGGGACAGGTACCTTTCGATGACCTCCATGGAGCGTATGCCGCCGCCCAGCTCCACGAACAGGCCGGTGTTCTCGACGATGCGCCGAACGGTCTCCGCGTTGGGCGTGCCGCCGGACTTCGCGCCCTCCAGGTCTACCATGTGCAGGAACCGCGCGCCCGCAGCCTCGAACTTCTTCGCGGTATCAAGCGGGTCAGGGTCGTAGACGGTCATCTGCTGATAGTCGCCCTTGTAGAGCCGCACGGCCTTGCCTTCATACAGGTCGATGGCGGGGAATATGTTCACGCCTCACCCCTCCATTCACAGAACGATTTGAGGATGCCCAGCCCCACGTCGCCGGACTTCTCCGGGTGGAACTGGCAGCCGCAGACGTTGCCTCGGGCCACCGCGGCGGTCAGCGGCGCGCCGTACTCGGCGGTGGCGACGACGGCGGCGTCGCACTTCGCGCCATAGTAGGAGTGGACGAAGTACACGCAGTCGCCGGGCTTCACCGTCTGAAAGATGGGGTGGGGGCGCGTGAGCGTAAGCGCGTTCCAGCCGATGTGCGGGATCTTGTAGTCGGCGGGGATGACCTCCGATATGGGGCGCACCTCGCCGGGGATGAGCCCCAGGCCCTGATGCTCGCCGAACTCGAAGCTTTTGTCCAGCAAAAGCTGCATGCCCAGGCAGATGCCCATGACGGGCACGCCCGCGGCGGCGGCGTCCTTCACCACGTCGTCCAGCCCCGTCTCGCGCAGCTTCGCCGCCGCGTCGCCGAACGCGCCGACGCCGGGCAGGATCACGTGATCCGCGCGGCGGATGACCTCGGCCTCGCCGGTCACGACGGCCTCCGCGCCGATGCGCTTTAGGCTGTGGGCCAGCGAAAACAGGTTGCCCACGCCGTAGTCGATGATGGCTATCATATATACTCCCTGTCATGTTCATCGTCAAGTCCAAACCGACGGCGAACCTCTTCCTCTGGAATCCAGTCAGAATCTGCTTTGACGGAATCGCGTCCGCGCTGTATCGCATCAAGAAGAATGTCGATTGCTTGTTCGCGTGATTCCATCGTCACAGTACTCCCTTCGTGGACGGTATCTCCCCGTTCAGCCGCGCGTCCACGGCGCAGGCGTCCCGGAAGGTGCGGGCGGCGGACTTGAACATGCCCTCGACGATGTGGTGGCTGTTCTCCCCGGCCAGCATGCGGATGTGGAGCGTGACGCTGGCCTTGCGCACGAAGCCCAGCCAGAACTCCTTGACCAGCTCGGTGTCAAAGGTCCCGATCTTCTGGGCGGGGATGGCCACGTCGTAGGACAGGTGGGCGCGGCCCGACACGTCCACGGCGGTGAGCAGCAGCGCCTCGTCCATGGGCAGGATGGTGCTGGCGTAGCGGTTGATGCCGCCCATGTCGCCCAGCGCCTCGGCGAACGCCTGGCCCAGGCAGATGCCGATGTCCTCGACGCTATGGTGGTCGTCCACGTCCGTGTCGCCCACGCACTTGACCGTCAGGTCGAAGCGGCCGTGTTTGCTAAACAGCGTCAGCATGTGGTTCAAAAAGCCGCAGCCGGTGTCGATGTCGGCCCTGCCCGCGCCGTCCAGCTTCAATTTCAGTCGGATGTCCGTCTCCGCCGTGCGGCGGATGACCTCTGCCTCTCGCATGGTTCAGTCCCCCAATATCTCGCTGATCTTCTGGATGAGTATGTCCATCTGCTCGGGCGTGCCGACGGTGATGCGGTCGTAGTCCCGGATGCGTTCGGCGGTGAAGTGCCGCACCAGCACGCCGCGCTTCTTGAGCTCGAGATACAATGTCTCCCCGTCCACGCGGTCGGACTTCGCGAACAGGAAGTTCGCCTTCGACGGTATGACCGTGAAGCCCAGCGCACGCAGCCGCTCGGCGGCGGCCTCGCGGGTGGCCTCGATCTTACGGCAATTCTGCATGTAGTAGTCGTTGTCGCCGATGGCCGCCGCGCCCGCCGCCATGGTCATGCGGTTGACGTTGTAGGGGTTGGTGGAGTAGCGGATGCGGTCCAGGTCGGCGATCAGTCCTGCGTCGGCGATGGCGAACCCGAGCCGCGCCCCGGCCATAGAGCGGGACTTGGAGAAGGTCTGGCAGACCAGCAGGTTCGGGTACTTCGACACCAGCTTCACGCAGGAATCCGCGCCGAAGTCCACATACGCCTCGTCCACCACCACCACATGATCCGGGTTGGTCTTGAGGATGCCCTCGATGGCGTCCACCGACAGCGCGAGGCCCGTGGGCGCGTTGGGATTGGCGATGACGATCAGCCCGTCCTTGCCGTGGTACTTCGCCGGGTCGACGGTGAAGTCGTCCTCCAGCGGTATCTCTGTATAATCTACCCCGTGCAGGTCGCCAAACACCTTGTAGAACCCATAGGTGATGTCCGGGAAGTACGCCCTGCCGCCCCTGCCCGCGAAGGCCATGAACGCGAAGTTCAGGATGTCGTCGGAGCCGTTGGAGGCGTAGACGTTCTCGCGCTCGACGCCGTACAGCCCCGCGATGACGTCCCGAAGGGCGGCGCAGGTGGGGTCGGAGTAGAGCTGGAGCCTGCCCGCCTCCCCGGACGCCGCCGCGATCACCGCGGGGGACGGGGGATAGGGGCTCTCGTTGGTGTTCAGCTTCACGTACTGCATGTCCCGGGGCTGCTCGCCGGGGGTGTAGACTTCGAGGGAACGATAGGTGTCGATGAGATAGCGGCTCATGGATCACACCTCCCCGAATCGCGTCAGCACACTCCTGGCGTGCCCGGACAGGCCCTCCTTCTCGGCGAAGCGGGCGACCTTGTCCTTGACGGCGGCGAGGGCGTCGCGGGTGAAGTAGGTGTACTGGGACTTCTTGACGAAATCGTCCACGGACAGCGGGCTGTAGAACCGGGCGGTGCCGCCGGTGGGCAGGGTGTGGTTGGGCCCGGCCAGGTAGTCGCCCAGCGCCTCGGGGCAGCTGCGGCCCATGAAGATGGACCCGGCGTGGCGCACCTTGTCGAGGTAGTCGAAGGGGTCGTCCACGCACAGCTCGAGGTGTTCGGGGGCGAGTTCGTTGGCGATGTCGATGGCCTTGTCCAGCGTGTCGGCCACGATGATCTTGCCGTTGTTGTCGATGGACGCCGACGCGATCTCCACCCGGGGCAGCAGCCGCACCTGGCGCTCCACCTCGGCCTGCACCGCCTCGGCCAGGGGCATGGAATCGGTGACCAGCACCGCGGAGGCCAGCTTGTCGTGCTCGGCCTGGGAGAGCAGGTCTGCCGCCACATGGCGCGGGTCGCTCCTGCCGTCGGCGACGATCAATATCTCGCTGGGTCCGGCGATCATGTCGATGGCGACGCGGCCGAACACCTGCTTCTTCGCCTCGGCCACGAAGGCGTTGCCGGGGCCGACGATCTTGTCCACGCAGGGGACGGACTCGGTGCCGTAGGCCAGCGCGGCCACGGCCTGCGCGCCGCCCACCTTGAACACCCGATCCACCCCGGCCACCTTCGCCGCGGCCAGTATGGCGGGGTTTATCTTCCCGTCCTTCCCGGGCGGGGTGGTGATGACGATCTCGCCGCAGCCGGCGATCTTGGCGGGGATGGCGTCCATCAGCACCGTGGACGGGTACGCCGCCGTGCCGCCGGGCACGTACAGGCCCACCTTGTCCAGGGGCGTCACCTTCTGGCCCATGACCACGCCGGCCCGCTCGGTGATGATGAAGCTGTTGCGGACCTGCTTTTCGTGGAACTGGCGGATGTTTTGGGCGGCGGTCTCGAGGACCTCGATGAACTCCGGCTCCACCTGCGCGATGGCCGCGTTCAGCTCGTCGGCGCCGACCTCGAGGGCATCGAGCCTCACCTTGTCGAACTGCTCGCAGTAGTCGAAAAGCGCCGCGTCGCCCCGGGCGCGGACGTCCGCGATGATGTCCGACACGATCTTCTGCACGTCCACCTCGGGCACCACCCGGGCGAAGATGTCCGCGTTGGCGACTTCGCCGTATCTCATGATCCTAATCA
>JAFUWR010000255.1 GCA_017471125.1 Clostridia bacterium
CTCGAGGACATCCCGATGGGCCACAAGGTGGCGCTTCGGGACATCGCGGCGGGCGAGCCGGTCATCAAATACGGCTTCCCCATCGGCGCGGCCACCGAGGCCATCCCGGCGGGCGGCCACGTGCACACCCACAACCTCCACACGCTGCTGTCCGGCGCGCTGGAGTACGAGCATCATCCGACCCACCCGGCGCTCGAGCCCCTGAAGCCCGCCACGTTCCAGGGCTATCCCCGCAAGCTCGGCCGCCCGGGCATCCGCAACGAGCTGTGGATCCTGCCCACGGTGGGCTGCGTGAACGACGTGGCCCAGGCCCTGGCGAAGGAAGCGCAGCGACTGGTGGGCGGCGGCGTGGAGGGCGTATACGCCTTCACCCATCCCTACGGCTGCTCCCAGATGGGCGGCGACCAGGACAACACCCGCCAGGTGCTGGCCGATCTGGCGACCCACCCCAACGCCGGCGGCGTGCTGCTGCTGGGCCTGGGCTGTGAGAACAGCGGCATCGACCAGATCCTGCCCCACATGGGCGAATACGACGCGGCCCGGGTGCGCACCCTGGTCACCCAGCAGGTGGAGGAAGAGCTGGAGGCCGGCATGGCCCTGCTCGAGGAGCTGGCCGCGCGCATGAAGGACGAGGTCCGCGTGCCCTGTCCCGCCGACCAGTTGGTCGTCGGCCTCAAGTGCGGCGGCTCGGACGGCCTGTCGGGCATCACAGCCAACCCCACCATCGGCGTGTTCTCGGACCTGCTGGGCGCCATGGGCGGCACCACCATACTCACCGAGGTGCCGGAGATGTTCGGCGCGGAGACGATCCTGATGGACCGCTGCGGCGACGAGGCGCTGTTCGACAAGACGGTCCACCTCATCAACGACTTCAAGGCCTACTTCGAGTCCTACCACATGCCGGTCTACGAGAACCCCTCCCCCGGCAACAAGGCCGGCGGCATCACCACGCTGGAGGACAAGGCCCTGGGCTGCACCCAGAAGAGCGGCTCCGGCCCGGTGAAGGGCGTGTTGAAGTACGCCGAGAAGGTCCAGGTCCCCGGCCTGAACCTGCTGTCCGCCCCGGGCAACGACCTGGTGGCCTCCACGGCGCTGGCGGCGTCCGGCGCGCAGCTGGTGCTGTTCTCCACCGGCCGCGGCACGCCCTTCGGCTGCCCGGTGCCCACGGTGAAGATCGCCTCCAACACCCCGCTGGCCACCAAGAAGAAGAACTGGATCGACTTCGACGCGGGCCGCCTGCTGTCCGGCATGACGCTGGACGAACTGGGCCAGGCGCTGATGGATTACGTGCTCGCCGTCGCAAGCGGCCAGCCCACCCGCAACGAGCAAAACGGCTTCCACGACCTGGCGATCTTCAAGCAGGGCGTCACCCTGTAAACACCCCGCGTATCATTCCCTACCGTTTGTGCCGATGGCGCAAACGGTATTTATTGGTCAAAATATGGTAAACCCCAGTGGACATCTCCGGGAAAAGCTGATATAATGAAGATGGCGTTGAATACGTTCAAGACCGAGATCCCCACCATCGACATGAGGTGAAACGATATGCAGAACCATCCGTCATCGACCCGGAAGCGGAACAGCCGCGGCTACCTGTTCCTGCTGTGCGCCGCGGGCCTGCTGATCAACTTCGTCGGCGTCCACCTGGCCCGAGGGCTGAAGCTGCCGCTGTACCTGGACAACATCGGCAGCGCCCTGGCGGCGGCGCTGGGCGGCTACATCCCGGGCATCATCGTGGGCTTTTTGACGAACCTGGTCAACGGCCTCGACGACTACGAGACCGCCTACTACGGCTCGCTGACGGTGATGATCGCGGTGGCCTCGGCCTACTATGCCTCAAAGGGGTACTATAAAAAGGTCTACAAGCTGCCCGTCATCATCCTCACCTTCGCGTTCATCGGCGGCGTCATCGGCTCGATACTGACGTGGCTTCTGTACGGCCTGAGCTTCGGCTCGGGCATCTCGGCCCCGCTGGCCCACCGCATCTTCGCCGCGGGCCACCTGAGCGAGTTCTGGAGCCAGCTCTCCGCGGACGTGCTGATCGACCTGGCGGACAAGACCATCACCGTCGTGATCATCGCGCTGGTGCTGAAGCTCCTGCCGGCGCGGCTGCGCGACAGGTTCTACTTCTACGGGTGGCAGCAGGCCCCGCTGTCGTCCCAGGCCCAGCAGGCGGTGGACGCCAAGAACGCCCGGGGCATCTCCCTGCGGGTGAAGATCATCCTGCTGGTGGCCGCGGCCACGCTGGTCACCGCCATGGTGGTCACGGCCATCAGCTTCATCCACTACCGCACCGCCGCCATCAACGAGCAGACCGAGCTGGCCCAGGGCGTGGTGCAGGTGATGCAGGACACCATCGACCACGACCGCATCGACGAATACATCGAGCAGGGCGAGGCGGCCGAGGGCTACCTGGAGGTGGAGGCGGTGCTCAAGCACCTGATGGACTCCACCGAGAACATCGAATACTGCTACGTCTACCGCATCCTCGAGGACGGCTGCCATGTGGTATTCGACCCGGACACCGACGACCTGCCCGGCGAGGACCCCGGCGCGATCGTGGGCTTCGACAACGCCTTTGACAAGTACCTGCCCGACCTGCTGGCCGGCAAGCCCATCGAGCCCGTGGTGTCCAACGAGACCTACGGCTGGCTGCTGACCATCTACGACCCCGTCTACGACAGCAACGGCGTCTGCCAGTGCTACGCGGCGGTGGACATCAACATGAGCCACATCGCCACCAGCGGCTACCAGTTCCTGGCCCGGGTCATATCGCTGTTCTTCGGCTTCTTCATCATGATCCTGACCGTAGGCATCTGGCTGGCGGAGTACAACATCATACTGCCCATCAACTCCATGGCGCTGACCTCCGGCCGCTTCGCCTACGACAGCGAGTCCGCCCGGGAGGGCGCGCTGGAGAGCATCGAGGCGCTGGACATCCGCACCGGCGACGAGATCGAGAACCTGTACCACTCGATGGTCAAGACCACCGAGGACATGGTGAAGTTCATCGCCCAGATGGAGCGGCAGAACCAGGTCATCGGCAAGCTGCAAAACGGCCTGATCCTGGTGCTGGCCGACATGGTCGAGAGCCGCGACCAGTGCACCGGCGACCACGTCCGCAAGACCGCGGCCTACACCCGCATCATCATGGACCAGCTCCGCAAGGAGGGCGTCTACCTGGATCAGCTCACCGACGAGTTCGTCTACGACGTGGAGAACTCCGCGCCGCTGCACGACGTGGGCAAGATCCAGGTGCCCGACGCCATCCTCAACAAGCCCGGCAAGCTGACCGACGAGGAGTTCGAGATCATGAAGACCCACACCACCGCCGGCAGCGAGATCATCGCCCGGGCGATGGACATGGTCTCCGAGGGCACCTCGGGCTACCTCAAGGAGGCCATGAACCTGGCCCACTACCACCACGAGAAGTGGAACGGCAGGGGCTACCCCTGCGGCCTCAAGGGTCAGGACATCCCCCTGTCCGCCCGCATCATGGCCGTGGCCGACGTGTTCGACGCGCTGGTCTCCCGCCGCAGCTACAAGGAAGGCTTCCCCTACGAGAAGGCCATGGCCATCATCCAGGAGGGCTCCGGCAGCCACTTCGACCCCGCCGTGGCGGGCGCGTTCATGCGCGCCGGCGACGAGGTCCGCAGGGTGATGAATATGTATCTGGGAAATTAGGGAACAGGGATTAGGGAATAGGGAATAGGGATTAGAGGGACCGCGTAGGGGCGGCATGCCTTCCCCTTTAGGGGAAGGTGGCATTTGCGAAGCAAATGACGGATGAGGTCGCCGCCCGCATCCGTCGTCCCCCTGGTGCCTGGTGTCTGGTGCCTGATCCCTGGTGACTCCACTCTTCTCTCCCCACTCTGCAAAACGGAGGTCTTGCACGATGAAAAAACTCCGCAGCAGGCTCCAGGATCTGATGTGGGAAAAGCACATCACCTCCGAGGCGCTGGCCGAAGCGACGGGCATCGACGTGAAGCGCGTCTACGAATACCGCGACGGCGCGCTGCGCGCGGTGGACCTTCGGGAGCTGGAGGCCATCATGGACGCGCTGGCGCTGACGGGCCTGGACGAGCTCTACGAGCTGCGCGCCGAGGACCCGGACGACCTGCGCCTCGGCGACAGCGTCGACGGCGACGACGAGTGGCACGCCCCCTGTCCCGCCAATCCCGGCCACCGCCACGACTGGTACAAGGACATGGAGGTCTCCAATTCCGTCTACCAGGAGTTCGAGTGCCGCGTCTGCGGAAAGCGGATACACCTGATCTGGTAATAAATATAAGGAGGACATCCCCATGCGCACCATCAAGGCCGTGCCGATCACCATCGAGAATTTCCGTCCCTACGGCTCCTTCGCCAGCATGCTGGACCCGCAGGGCAACTGCTTCCCCGGCGACAACACCTTCTACCCGGACCAGGTGGAGCTGAACGTGCAGGGCGGCAAGCCCATCACCTTCTCCCCGCTGACCGTAAAGAAGCCCGAAAGGATGATCGTCAGCCAGGCGGAGTACCACAACTACACCGGCGAGGGCATCATGATCCTGGACGACGACGCCGTGCTGCACGTGGCCCCGCCGTCGAACCACGTCATCGTGCCCGAAAAGACCGAGGCGTTCATCGTGCCCAAGGGGACCATGGTCAAGCTCAACACCGCCGTGTGGCACCTGGCCCCGCTGCCGGTGCACAACGACCTGCTGCACGTCATGATCGTGCTGCCCGAGCGGGTCTACGGCAACGACTGCACCGTCTGCGACTACCCCGAGGACCGGCAAGTGGAGATCGTGCTCTGATATGCGCAACATCATACTCGACATGGGCAACGTGCTCCTCAACTACGACCCCGCCCACTTCGTCCAGCGCGAGGACCTGCCGCCGGAGGATCGGGCGCTGCTGCTCAAGCACGTGTTCCGCGCCCCGGAATGGCCGATGATGGACGCCGGGGCGATGGACGAGCCCGAGTTTGAACGGCTCGTCTATGCACGCATCCCCGAACGGCTCCACGCCACGGCCCGCCGGCTGATCTACGGCTGGGAGGACCCCGTCGAACCCATCCCCGGCATGGCCGAATTGGTGAAGGACTGCAAGGCCCGAGGCATGGGCGTCTACCTGCTCTCCAACGCCAGCCGCCGCCAGCCCCAGTACTGGCCCACCATCCCCGGGCATGAGTATTTCGACGGGACCGTCGTCTCCGCCTTCGAGCGTCAGGTCAAGCCCGGCCCCGAGATCTACCGCATCCTCCTCGACCGCTTCGCCCTCGACCCCGCCGACTGCCTGTTCGTCGACGACATGCCCCAGAACGTGGAGGGGGCCAGGAAGGTGGGGATGCAGGGATTCCTGTTTAAGGGAAATGCGGACGAATTGCGTGATTATATCTTCTCTCACTGATATTCCTCCGGGGGCACAAGGCCACCTTTAGTAAAGGTTGCCTTTTTCCCCCGTACCCCCCTTTTTCTATCCAAACATACGTTGGTACGAATTTGGAGCGCTCCGCGCCAGCCAAAAGCCTTCCCCTTTGGGGAAGGTGGCATTTGCGAAGCAAATGACGGATGAGGTCCCCGGCTGGCGGCGCAAC
>JAFUWR010000256.1 GCA_017471125.1 Clostridia bacterium
GGGAGGCGTTCGCGCCATGAAGCGAAGGATAACGGCATGTCTGCTGGCGCTGGCGCTGGTGATGGCGTCCATGAGCTGGGCGCTGGCGGACACCACGTACACCGCCCGCACGCCGCTGGACGGCAGCAGCGCGAAGCGCAAGAACATCGCCCTGGCGGCAGCCGCGCTGGACGGCGCGGAGGTGGAGTACGGCGAGGAATTCTCGTTCAACGACGCGGTGGGCCCGCGCACCTCGGGCCGGGGCTACGTCACGGCCCTGAACGGCCGCGGCGCGAAGGTGACCGGCGGCGGCGTGGCCCAGGTGGCGGCGACGCTGTACCTGGCGCTTCGGAAGCTGGGCGAGGACATCGAGTACACGGAGCTGTCCACCTACGGCAAGCGGTTCACCGACGACTACGTGTCCAGCGGCGACCTGGCCGTGGTCACCGATTACAGCGCCGGGAAGGACTTCGCGTTCATCAACCGGGCGGGCGACATGGAGATCAGCATGTGGGTCGGCTCCGGCTACGTGAACTGCACCCTGTCCATCGACGACGACGGGAGCTGGTTCGACGGCGGCGGCTCGGTGCCCAAGCTGTACAGCGCCAGCATCGACCTGGACGAGGACGACGAGGACACCCTGCACAACATCCGGCTGGCCGCGGAGAGCGTCTACGACACGACCCTGGCCCACGGGGACCGCTTCTCCTTCAACAAGGTGGTCGGCCCGCGCACCGAGCAGTACGGCTACGTCAGCGGCGTCAACGGCCGCGGCGTCAAGGTCACCGGCGGCGGCGTGGCCCAGGTGGCCAGCGCCATCTGGCTGGCCGTGAAGGACCGGGACGACATCTCCGTCACTGAGAAGTCCACCTACGGCAGCAAGTACAACCAGGACTACGTGGACTCCTCCGCCGACGCCATCATCACCGACTACAAGGCCGGGACGGACTTCTCGTTCAAGTACACCGGCGACGGCACCATCACGATCTACACCTACGTGGACGACGACGAGCTCAAGTGCGACATCGCCGTGAACGACTGACCCCCATAGACGATTCGATCCCCGGCGTCCGCCGGGGATCGTTTTATATTTGATTTTACCGCTGCACGCGGGCGGAGCCGTCGCCCATCAGGCTCTCGACCTCCTTGAGCCGCGCCATGGAGGTGTCGCCGGGGGTGGTCATGGCCAGCGCGCCGTGGGCCGCGCCGTAGTTGACGGCCTTCTCCACGTCGCCGGTGGTCATCAGGCCGTAGATCAGGCCGGAGGCGAAGCTGTCGCCGCCGCCGACGCGGTCGAAGATGTCCAGCGCCGGGTAGTCCTTGGCCTTGTAGACCTTGCCCTCGCCCCAGGCGATGGCGGACCAGTCGTTGCAGCTCGCGGTCCTGACCTGCCGCAGCGTGGTGGCGATGACCTTGAAGTTCGGGTACATCGCGGCGGCCTCGTTCATCATCTGGGCGTAGCCGGCGGGGTCCAGCTTCTTGAGGTTCTTGTCCGCGCCCTTGATCTCGAAGCCCAGGCAGGCGGTGAAGTCCTCCTCGTTGCCGATGATGACGTCGATGTAGGGGGCGATCTCCTTGTTGACCTCCTGGCACTTGGCCTGGCCGCCGATGTCGCGCCACAGGGAGGGCCGGTAGTTCAGGTCGTAGGACACGATGGTGCCGTACTTCTTGGCGGCCTTGATGGCCTCGATGGTCACCTCGGCGGTGGACTCGGACAGCGCCGCGAAGATGCCGCCGGTGTGGAACCAGCGGGAGCCGCGCTTGCCGAAGATCTCGTCCCAGTCGATGTCCCCGGGCTTGAGCTGGGAGACCGCGGTGTAGGCCCGGTCGGAGATGCCCAGCGCGCCGCGCACGCCGAAGCCGCGCTCGGTGAAGTTCAGGCCGTTGCGGACCTTGCGGCCGATGCCGTCGTAGGGCACCCAGCGGATCATGGAGGTGTCCACGCCGCCCTGGAGGATCAGGTCCTCCACCAGATAGCCCACGTCGTTCTCCGCGAACGCCGTCACCACGCCCGTCTTCATGCCGAAGCAGCGCCGCAGGCCGCGGGCGACGTTGTACTCGCCGCCGCCCTCCCAGGCCGTGAAGCTCCGCGCCGTGCGCACCCGGCCCTCGCCGGGGTCCAGGCGCAGCATGACCTCGCCCAGGGAGATCTCGTCGTACATGCACTGGCTCTTGTCCTTCAGTTTCAGATCCATATTGAATACACCTCCATGAATGATAATGAAAAGGCTTGCCTTTTCAGGATGGGTCAGTCGCCCAACTTCCAGCACCTCACGTTCATCTCCACCGCGCCGTCGGCGAAGAAGGTGACGCCGCGGGCGGAGAGATCGGTGTTGAGGGTGGCGGACATGACCTTCTCGCCGTCGCCCACGAACACCTCCACACTGAACCGGTCGAGTATGAGCCGCAGCCGAAGCCGCCCGTCCCGGTGGTCGACCTTGGCCCGGCGCTGGTGGATGATGGCGCGGCGGGAGCCGGAGAACTTGCGGTCCACCTTGAGCACCGACTCCCGGGGCCGGAAGCTGACGCCGGTGTGGTAGGTGGCGTCCTTGGCGAAGCGTATAGCGAAGCGGTTGTAGAGCTCGCCCGCCGGGGCGACCTCCAGCTCGATGTCCAGCGCCCGCCCCTCGATGCCGGGGAGGCTGATCTCGCCGTCCTTGAGGGCGACGTGGTCGTAGGCCACCGCGTCGCGCCGCAGCTGCTCCAGCTCCCGGATGGGCCGCTGGTACAGCCTGCCGTTCTTCACCGACAGCTCCCGCGGCAGGCTCATCTGGCCGAACCAGGGGGTGGACGGCGTGTGCAGGTTGCAGGTGTCCCAGTTCTGCATCCAGCCGATCATCACCCGGCGGCCGTCCGGGGTCACCACGGTCTGGGGCGCGTAGAAGTCGATGCCGTAGTCGACGGCGTGGTTCGATCCTTCGACGAACCAGCCCGTCTCCGGGTCGATGCTGCCCAGCATGCAGAACGTGCCGTTGCCGTTGTGGTACTCGAAGCCCTGGGGCAGCATGTCCTGGGCGCTGGCCAGCAGCACCGTCCGCCCGTCCAGCTCGAACAGGTCGGGACACTCCCACATCAGCCCCAGCCGGCGCTCGTTCTCCGCGAGGACCGTCTCGAGGCTCCAGTGCTCCAGGTCGGGGCTCCTGTAGATCAGCATCCGCCCGCCGTGGCCCGGGTGGTCGTTGGCGACGATGGCCCGGTAGCCGTCGGCGGTCGCCCAGATCTTGGGGTCGCGGAAGTCGTGGGGACTGCCGCCCTCGGGCAGGTCCGCGGCGGTGATGACGGGGTTGCGCTCGTACTTCACGTAGTTGACCCCGTCCCCGAAGGCCAGGTTCTGGGTCTGCACGTCGCGGAGCGCGCCGTCCTCCCCCACCGCCTTCGCCACGCCGGTGTACATCAGCAGGTGGCGGCCGTCGGGCAGGGTCAGGGCGCTGCCGGAGAACACGCCGTCCCGGTCGTAGGGCATGTCCGGGGCCATCGCCGCGGGCAGGTATTCCCATCGGAGCAGGTCAGCGCTGACCGCGTGGCCCCAGTGCATCGGCCCCCAGTGGGAGTCGTAGGGGTGGTATTGATAGAACAGGTGGTAGCGCCCGTCGTGGAACGAGAAGCCGTTGGGGTCGTTCATCCAGCCCGTGCGGGCCGACAGGTGGAACAGCGGGCGCTCCTCCGGGATGACGGCGTGCGCCTCCTCCCAGCGCCGCGCGTCGCGTAGTGACTGGCTCATTGGTGAAACATCCTTTCAGCGGGCGGTGACCTCATCCGTCACGGCCTTTGGCCGTGCCACCTTCCCCAAAGGGGAAGGCATGCGCCCCTACTCCCTACTCCCTACTCCCTGATCCCTCATACTGTCCTCCAGCGCGTCCACGATGGTGTCCACCACCTTGTCCGCCTTCTGCTGGCAGATCTCGGGCGCGTAGGGGAAGGTGTAGGACACGTCGGAGGCCTCGAGCAGGGGCAGGTCGTTGATGGAATCGCCGATGCCGTAGAGCTTGAAATCGCCGTACCGGGCCTTCATGTGCTCGCGCAGGGCCATGACGCCCTTGCCCTTGGAGCAGCCCCGGGGCGCGATGTCGATCTCGATGACGTTCTGGAACGCCTCGACCCGGTCGCCGTAGCGCTCATTGATGGACGCGGACAGCCGCGCAGCGTCCTCGAGGCTCTCGGTGTGGACGCTGACCTGGTGGATGAGGCCGGGCGGGGCGTCGTCCACGCCGGTGATGACGTAGTACTTGCCGGGGTAGTCCATCTTCGCGAACACGCAGATGTCGCCCTCCACGTCCAGGGTCAGCCGGTAGCCCTTGGGATTCAGCTCCCGGACCAGCGCGTCGGCCACGTCCCGGTCCACGCCGCGCTTGAGGATGGGCTTCATGTCCCCGTCCACGATGTTGGCCCCGCTGGAGGTGATGAAGAAGTCCGGCTTGACGAGGCCGGTGATGAACGGCGTCAGCCCGCCCACCTGCCGCCCGGTGCACAGCCCGAACAGGTGGCCCGCGGCCTGGTATTCCCGTATCTTTTCGACGTTCTCCGGCGGCAGCTTCACGTCCGCCTTGTAGAAGTACAGCGTGCCGTCGAAGTCGCTGGCAAAGACCTTCTGTCTCACAGTAGACCCTCCTCAGTACACGAATCGGTCGGTCACGGACGCCGCAAGGGGCCATAGGGTGACCGCCGCGCCGCCGCTGACCCGGAGGCCGCGCTCGGCCTCGGTGGGATAGGCGTGGGTGGTGAAGGTGGCCTCGCCGTCGTTGAAGAACAGCTCCACGGAGTTGCTGTCGATGAAGGCGCGGATGTTATGCAGGCCGTTTCCCAGCGGCACGTCCAGCACCTCGCCCACCTGTCGATTGAAGCGCTTCTCGAGGCCCCGGCGGTCCACGGTGAGCTTCCTGGCCGCGTCGTCATAGCGCAGGGTCAGGCCGCCGGTGCCGTCCGCCCTGGTGAACAGGTCCAGGGCGAAGTCGCCCGCGGGCACGTCGATCCTGAGCTCGCACGCCTTGGGCAGCGGCCCGTCGGGGGCGATAGGTTCGCCGCGCAGGGCCTCCACGGCGGGGATGGGCGTCTGCACCAGCCTGCCGTCCGCCACGCGCAGCTCCCGGGGCAGGCTCATGCTGCCCTCCCAGTCCTCCTCTTCGGTGGGATAGTGGTTGTCCGGCAGGCCGATCCACGCGATCAGTATGGCCTTGTCCGGGTCGCCCACGTTGGCCGCGCCCTGGGCGGCGTAGAAGTCGAAGCCGTAGTCCAGGTGGTGGTAGTCGCCGTCGGGGGTGAAGGTCAGGGTGTCGTAGTCCATGTGGCCGATCAGGTAGACGTTGTGGTTGGTGCTCTCGCCGCGGCCGGGCAGCTTGGTGTACTGCGGGGAGAAGATGAGCACGTCCTTGCCGCTGATGTTGACGATGTACGGGCACTCCCACATGCCGCCGAATTTCTCGTAGCCCGGCACCTTGAGCTCGCCCGCGAAGGACCAGCCGGACAGCAGTTCCTCGGACGTGTAGATCAGCACGCAGCCGCGCTTGTCGGCGGTCTGCGCCCCGATGAAGATGTAGTAGCGCTGCTTCTCGGGATTCCAGACCACCTTCGGATCGCGCTGGTGCTCGCTGTACTCGGGCCGGGGGCCGAACAGCGGCTCGGGCCGCTTGGTCAGCTTGTTGTCCGCGCCCAGCACGGCGGCGCAGGTGTAGGGCGTGCGGGTCCAGTCCTCGTCCCGGTGGTTGCCGGTGTAGAAGAAGTACAGGTCGTCCCCGTGGGAGATGGCGCTGCCCGAGTGCGCGCCGCGGTTGTCGTAGAAGCAGTCGGGCTTTAAGCCGATGCCCGCGTTCTCCCAGTGCATCAGGTCCGGGCTGGTGACGTGGTACCAGTACTTGAGGCCGTGCACCGCGCCCCACGGACACCACTGATAGCACAGGTGCCAGGTGCCCCGGTGCAGGGCGAACCCGTTGGGGTCGCTGGACAGGCCCGTCATGGGCTGCACGTGGTACCGCTGGCGGTAGGCCGACGCGCGCGTGCGGTCGTACAGGTCGCGGATCTCGTCGGGCGACTGGAGCACCCGGTAGCGTTCCTCTCGCGTCCATTCCCTCATGAGTGGCATCCTCCCGTTCTATATAGAGTGTGGAGTGTGGAGAGTGGAGTGTGGAGTTGGTGTCGTTACTATTTTACCACATCACGGCGATATGCACAACACAAAAAACGCGGGTGGAGGGAAAAATAGAGGAACGGCGTCGATGCTATTTGCGGGCGCTGGGGGCAGCGCCCCTACGGGGGAACGACCTCTCCGTCATTTGCTTCGCAAATGCCACCTCCCCTGGGAGGGGAGGCAAGAGGGTCACGATAATATGCGGCAGCCTTGGCTCCCCTTTCAGGGGAGCTGTCATCGCAGAGCGATGACTGATACTACTCTTCATCTAAAAAGCAACTAACAATCCATCGTCTGAGAGTGATACTTTTAATCACGTCATGAGTAAGATCATTGATAGTATCGCACAATCTATCAAGGACGTGATTGAGAGATTTGAATACTTCATTTCTGAA
>JAFUWR010000257.1 GCA_017471125.1 Clostridia bacterium
CGCGCCCCGTCCGTCCCGCGAAGGTCGAGCAGGTGACCATCGCCGAGGCCGCGCCCGCCGCCGCGGATATCAAGCCCGTGGACTACCGGGTGATCGGCGTGCTGATGAAGACCTATATCCTGGTGGAGGCCGACGACGCGCTGGTGATGATCGACCAGCACGCCGCCCACGAGCGGCTGAACTACGAGCGCTTCATGGCGCAGGTGGCCGCGGGACAGGCGTCCCAGCAGCTATTGACGCCGATGGTGCTGAGCCTCACCCAGCGGGAGATGGCGCTGGTCTCGGACAACCTGGACGTGCTTAAGGAGGCCGGGTACGACGTGGAGCCCTTCGGTGAGCGCGACATACAGGTGCGCTCCGTGCCGATGATCCTGGGCAAGGCCGAGCTCAAGCCCGCGTTCATGGACGCCCTCGGCGCCCTGGACAAGGTGCGGACCGCCGCGGTGGACCTGCGCCGGGCCGAGATCATGCAGATGTCCTGCAAGTCCGCGGTGAAGGGCGGTGACCCGCTGACCGATTCCGAGGTGGAGAGCCTGATAAGGCAGATGCTCGACACCGGCGCGCCGCCCACCTGCCCCCACGGGAGGCCGGTGATGAAGTCTATCTCCCGGCGGGAGCTGGAAAAGCTGTTCAAGAGGATACAGTGATGGCTGACGACAGGAAGCTGACGCTGCCCGTGGTGGCCGGGCCGACGGCCTCGGGCAAGACCGCCTGCGCCGTGGCGCTGTGCAGGCTGATCGGCGGCGAGGTGGTGTCCGCGGACTCCATGCAGGTCTATGCGGGCATGGACGTGCTGTCGGCCATCCCCACGGCGGAGGAGCGCGGCGGCGTGCCGCACCACCTGATGGGCTTCGTGGACCCCGCCCGGCGCTACACCGCCGACGCCTACCGGGAGGACGCAAAACGCTGCGTCGCCGAGATCGCGTCCCGGGGCAGGACGCCGGTGCTCTGCGGCGGCACGGGGCTGTACATCAACGCCGTCACCCGGCCCATGAGCTTTTCGGAACAGTCCGACGAGGCCATGCACGGCGAATTGATGGCGATGGGGCAGACGCCCGAGGGTCGGCAAAGGCTGCACGATATGCTCAAGGCCGTCGACCCCGAGAGCGCCGCGCGGCTGCACGCAAACGATGTGCGGCGGGTGTCGCGGGCCATCGAGATATACAGGCTGACCGGCGTCACCCAGACCGAGCAGATCAGGCGGGACAGAGCCCGCCCCGGCGACTACGACGAGATCATCTTCGCCCCGGACTGGCCGCGGGACGTGCTGTATCGGCGCATCGACCGACGGGTGGACGAGATGCTGGAAAACGGCCTCGTCGACGAGGTGCGCCGGCTCATGGCCGACGAGAACCGCCATCCCACCGCCATACAGGCCATCGGCTACAAGGAGATCGCCGCCGCCCTGCGCGGGGAGGTGACGATGGAGAAAGCCGTGTACTGGATGAAGCAGGCCACCCGCAACTTCGCCAAGCGCCAGCTTACGTGGTTCAGGCACGACGACCGGGTCGTCTGGCTCCCCGCCGAGGGCAGGAGCGCGGAGGACATAGCTATTGAGATGGCGGAGATCATCAAACAAAAAACCGAGACGGCTTAGCGCCGTCTCGATTTTTAATGCTCCGGCCGCGTGAGCGTCCGTATCCACTTATAGCTGTTGACGCGCAGGAACGCGGGCACGCACTTGAAGATCTGGTCGGAGTTGAGGATGAAGGTGACGACCACGGGCGACCAGTGCCAGACGAACGCGGCCAGCAGCGCCAGCGGGATGACGATGCCGATCAGGGACACCATGTCCAGGATCATGATGAAGTTGGTGTCGCCGCCGCCGCGGATGATGCCTGCGTTGACGGGCATTTGGTAGGACATGGTGAACATGGTGACGGTCTGTATGAGTATGAACGCCCGGGCCATGCGCCGCGTCTCGTCGGAGATGTTATACACCGACAGCAGCGGGAAGCCGATGGACGCGAACAGCACGGCCAGCACCAACCCGATGCCCAGGAACATGACCTGCAAGGTCCGCGTATACTCCCGGACCTTGCCCATGTCGCCCGCGCCCACGGCCTTGCCGATGATGATGGACGCCGCGGAGGACGCGCCGACGCTTGTCACCTTGAGAAGCAAAAACAGCGTGTTGCTGATGGACTGGGCGGCGATGGCGGACTTGTCCATGTGGCCCAGGATCATGGTCTGCACGGCGTTGCCCACGCCCCAGACGATGGCGGCGATGATGATGGGCGTGGAGACCTTGACGTAGTCCCTGAGCATGGTCCCGTCGATGCGCAGGAAGTCGCCGGGCCGCATGCGCAGCTTCTGTTCTTTATTGAACAGGTACCAGGCGACGATCAGGCACTCCACCACCCGGGCGGTCAGCGTGCCGATGGCCGCGCCGCGCACGCCCATCTCGGGGAAGCCCAGGTTGCCGGTGATGAGCAGGTAGTTGATGGTCACGTTGACCACCAGCGACACGACGGACACCCGCAGCGCGATCTTCACCGTCTCCGCGATGCGCATGGCCCCCAGCATCACCGTGGTCATGCCGAAGAACACGTAGGACCACCGCATGATGCGCAGGTATTGCACGCCCTGCTCGGCGATGGCGGCGTCCCGGGTGAACAGGGCCAGCGCCCCGTAGGGCGCGGCGGTCACCGCGACGAACAGCGCCACCGTGATGCCCAGCGCGATCCACGCGCCGATGGCGGCCAGCTTCTTGATCTCGCCGGTGCGCCCCTGGCCCCAGTACTGGCTGCCCAGCACGATCATGCCGTTGGACACGCCGTAGACGATCTGCTGGAGCACGAACTGGATCTGGTTCACCGCCGCCACGCCGGACAGCGACGCCTCAGCGTAGGCCCCGAGCATCAGGTTGTCGATCAGGTTGACCGACAGGATCACCGCCTGCTCCACCATCAGCGCGACGGCCAGGCGGATGAAGGAGCGGTAGAAGGAACGATCTTTTGTCAGCATAGCGTATGGTTTTGACGATACGGGGAGCCGCGTTCAAGGGCGGCTCCCCGCATATCACGCCTCCTCGGGCATGTCGATCCTGATCTTTAACGTCTCCAACTGGTCGGGCCGCACGTCGGCGGGGGTCTCCATCATCAGGCAGTTGGCGGAGGTGGCCTTGGGGAAGGCGATCACGTCCCGCAGGCTGTCGGAGTCCGTCAGCAGCATGACCAGGCGGTCGATGCCGAAGGCCAGGCCGCCGTGGGGCGGCGCGCCGTACTTGAAGGCGTCCAGCAGGAAGCCGAAGCGGTGGTGGGCTTCTTCGTGGCTTAAGCCGATCATGTCGAACATCTGGGCCTGCATGTCGGCACGGTGGATGCGGATGGAGCCGCTGGCCAGCTCGATGCCGTTCATGACCAGGTCGTAGGCCCGGGAGCGCACCTGCTCCTTGTCGGTGTCGAGGTACTGGTTGTCCTCGCTGTACCAGCTCGTGAAGGGATGGTGGGCCGCCACCCAGCGCTCCTCCTCCTCGGAGTACTCGAACAGCGGGAACTCGGTGACCCAGAACAGATTGTACTTGCCGTGGTCGATCATGTCGTGGCGGCGGGCGATCTCGCAGCGGAGCGCGCCCAGCGCCTGCCAGACCACGTTCTTCTTGTCCGCGCCGAAGAAGATGATGTCGCCGGGCTCGGCGTTCATCTCCAGGCGCACCGTCTCGATCAGCTCGTCGGACATGAACTTGTTGAAGGAGCTCTTCACGTTGCCATCGGCGGTGAAGGTCATGTAGGGCAGGCCCTTGGCCCGGTAGGTCTTGACGTACTCGGC
>JAFUWR010000258.1 GCA_017471125.1 Clostridia bacterium
GGATAGATATTCTCACCGCCGCGGATGATCATGTCTTTGAGTCGTCCCGTGATCCTGTAATTGCCCTCCGGCGTACGGCAGGCCAGATCGCCGGTGTGCAGCCATCCGTCCTTGTCGATGGCGGCAGCGGTTGCCTTGGGCATCTTATAATAGCCCTTCATGATGTTGTAGCCGCGGGCCACAAACTCGCCGATCACCTCATCCGGGCAGTCCTCTCCGGTCTCCGGATCCACGATCTTGCACTCCACCTCCGGGAATGCACTGCCGACCGTCGTCACACGCACCTCCAGCGAATCCGTTGTCCGGCTCATGGTGCAGCCCGGTGCCGCCTCGGTCTGACCGTACACAATGACGATCTCGGGCATGTGCATCTTTTCGACCACATCGCGCATGACTGCGATCGGGCAGGGGCTTCCTGCCATGATGCCCGTGCGCATATGGCTGAAATCCGTCTTCGGGAAATCCGGATGCGAAAGCATGGCGATAAACATGGTCGGCACGCCGTGGAAGGCCGTAATGTGTTCGTTGTGAATACAGGCCAGCGACGATTTCGGCGAGAAATACGGGATCGGCAGGATGGTTCCGCCGTGGGTCATGGTGGCCGTCATCGCCAGCACCATGCCGAAGCAGTGGAACATTGGCACCTGGATCATCATGCGGTCCGCGGTGGACAGGTCCATGCCGACGCCGATCATCTTGCCGTCGTTGACGATGTTGTAGTGGGTCAGCATGACGCCCTTGGGGAAGCCGGTGGTGCCGGAGGTATACTGCATGTTGCACACGTCGTTCACGTCCACGGCGGAGGCCATGCGGCGGATCTCCTCCACGGGCGTGCGGTCGGCGTAGTCCAGCGCCTCCTCCCAGGTCATCGCGCCGGGCATGCGGAAGCCCACGGAGATGACGTTGCGCAGGAAGGGCAGCCTGCGGGCGTGCAGCCGCTCGTCGGGCTTGCGGTCCTTGAGCTCCGGGCACAGCTCGTTGATGATCTCTTTATAATTGGAATCCCGGTACCCGTCGATCATCACCAGCGTGTGGGTGTCGGACTGCCGAAGCAGGTATTCCGCCTCGTGGATCTTGTAGGCGGTGTTCATGGTGACCAGGATCGCGCCGATCTTGGTCGCGGCCCAGAAGGTCAAATACCACGCGGGCACGTTGGTGGCCCAGATGGTCACCTTGCTGCCGGCCTTGACGCCCAGCGCCACCAGCGCCCGGGCGAACTCGTCCACGTCGTCCCGGAACTGGCTGTACGTGCGGGTGTAGTCCAGGGTGGTGAACTTGATGGCGAGCTGGTCGGGGTACTCGTCCACCATGGTGTCCAGCACCTGGGGGAAGGTCTTGTCGATCAGCGTCTCCTTCTTCCAGGGGAAGGTCCCGGTGTGGCGCTTGTTCCAGTAAAGCTGCTTGCGGTTCAATCGGGTGGACTCGAACCTTCCCATGCAGCTTGCGAAGTGGGTCAGGATGATCTCGATGTCCGCCAGCTCGTCGATCCAGGCGGGGTTCCACTGGAGGGAGATGAACCCGTCGTAGTTGACGGACCGCAGGGCGTTCATCAGGTCCAGCATGGGCAGGTCGCCCTCCCCCACCAGCTCCGGCACGGCGCGGCCCTCCACCCGGCGATAGTCGTGCAGGTGGACGTGGCGCACATACGCGCCCAGGTTGGTGATGGTGGTCTCGGCGTCCTCGCCGCCGGTCAGGCAGGTGGCGTTCATGTCCCAGGCCGCGGCCAGCCGGTCGTCGGCGAAGCGGTTCAGCAGGTCGCGCAGCCGGGCGGTGTCGGCGTAGGCCCCGGTGGTCTCCACCAGCAGGTCCACCGGCTTCGGCCCCACGGCGGCCAGGAGCTGGGCCACGCGCTCGGCGCAGGCGGCCTGGTTGTCGGCGGAGGTGTGGATGGCGATGTGCTCCACGCCCAGGTTCACCGCGGCCTCCAGGCAGTCGCCCAGCTCCCGCTCGAAGCCGGGGTCGGTGAAGTCGCCCACGGTGTCGATGCAGGGAATGGCCAGCCCCTGGTTGATGAGGCTGCGGCGGGTGGCCGAGGCCAGCTCCGGGTTGGTGGGGCTGGACTTGCCCTGGAACACCGGCCCGTCGATGTCGTACAGCTCCACGCCCTGGAGCTTGGCGTCCAGCGCCGCCAGGCGGAAGGCGTTCCAGTCGAGATCATTCCAGTATTGGATGGAGAATGATAATTTCACAGCTTACGCCTCCTCGTACACGATCTTGTTCAAGGCGCTGATATAGGCGCGGATGGAGGCGCCGATGATGTCGGTGGAGATGCCGTTACCGGAGTAGACCCGACCGTCGGCGCGGAGCTTCACCAGCGCGGAGCCCATGGCGTCGCGGCCCTCGGTGACGGTCTGGATCTGGAAGTCGTCCAGCTCGTAGTGGTGGCCGATGATCTGCTCGATGGCGAGGAAGGCCGCGTCGATGGGGCCGTCGCCCACGCCCACGCCCCGGATCTTCTCGCCGTTGCGGTCGAGCAGTATGTTGGCGGTGGCGGTGATGACGTTGCCGGAGTTGATGACGTAGTTTTCAATATGGTAGGTCGAGGGCACCTGGAGCGCCGTGGAGGCCACGATGGCGTCCAGCTCCTTGGTGCCGACGAAGTGCTTCCGGGAGGCGACCCGGCGGAACGCCTCGTAGACCTTGGCGTTGTCCTCGTCGGACAGGTCGTAGCCCAGCTGCCGCACGACCTTGATGACCTCGCCGATCTCGTCGTTGATGTCCAGGGTCACGTTGGCGGCGTCGCCCAGGCCCACGTTGTCCATCACGGAGGGCTCGGCCTTCTCCGCGCCCAGCATGCGCTCCATCTGGGCGACGGCGCGGTTCAGTTCGGTGGTGCGCAGGCCCACGGCGATGTCCATGTCCGCGCCCTTGATCTGCGCGAATCGCGCCACGGTCTCGAGGGTCGGGTAGCCCATCGGCACGGCGGTGCACTTCACGCCCGTGGCCCCGGCCTTGATGGCGGCGGCGGCGCAGGCCAGCGCCATGCCCATCTCGTCGGAGGGCTGCACGTAGACAGCCACGTTCTCGATGCCCTTCACCCCCGCGATGGCGTTGGCGACGAACACCGCGAACTCGTCCGGCAGCATGACGCCGCTGGTGTCGCACAGGGTCACCTTGTTGGCCCCGGCGCCGATGGCGGCCTCGATGGCGCTGTACAGGAACTTAGGCTCGGCGCGGGTGGCGTCCACGGCGGTGAACTCCACGCTCTCGCAGTGGAAGCGGCACCGGGCGATCTGTTCCCTGATGGCCTCCAGCATGGCGGGGGCCTTCTTGTGACAGGTATACTCCATCTGCACCGGGGACACCGGGACCAGCAGGTTCAGCCGCGGATGCTTCGCGCCCTTGACGCTCTCCCAGGTGGCGTCCACGTCGCCGGTGGCCACGTCGATGGCCGCGGACAGCGCGGCGGACACCGTGCCGGCGATGGTCCGGTTGGCAAGCTGGTCGGCCTTGCCCGCGCCGATGGGCGCAAGCTCGATGGCGTCCACCTTCAGCCGGTCCAGGCTCCGGGCGATCTCCAGCTTCTCCTTGAAGGTCAGCGCGCTCTCCCGCAGGGAGGCGGAGGCTCTCAGCGTCATGTCATGGATCTTGATGGTCTTCATGGTGTCACTCCTATGCAAGATTACTCGATTGGTTCGCCGGGCGAAAAAAAGCCCAGACGCCTGAAACATATATCTCAGACCTCTGGGACGACAAGACGATAAATCTGATCGCGGTACCACCCGGATTGCCGCATGCGCGGCCGCTCATCAGCGCTCCAACAAGCGCTTAGCCATGGTAACGGGGCTGCCGGGATCCCCTACTCGCCTTTCAGGGACCCTGCTCAGACACGAGACTGCATTCCTGCGCGCACACCGGCTCGCACCGACCGCCGGCTCTCTGGAGTGGAAGACAGGACGCATAATGTCTTCATCGCATTTGTCGCTATTGATTTAGCTGGCTAAAGTCTACCCCATTTTTCCCCCGTTGTCAAGCGCTTTCCTGTGAGTTTTCATTTATTTCACAATCAGGGGGGGGACCTCCCCCTGCGCTTTATAACAAATCATTGACAACCTTACATAATATCCTTATAATATTGATGGTACCAAATTTTGGTTTGGAGGGAAAACGACATGAAACGGAACGCGATCAAATGGCTGTCGGCGCTGCTGGCGGCCTGTCTGCTCCTGATGACGCCTTTGGCGCTGATGGAGGAGGCCTATGTGACGGAGGCCATCGCCCCGGTGGCGGAGGCCGCGCTGGAGGCCGCCGTCGAGGAGGCCCCCGAGGCGGAGCTGGAGGCCCCGGTGGAGGAGATCACCTTCGACCTGGGCGGCGACGACGAAAGCGCCCTCATAATTGAGAACGAGGACGCCCCCGCCGACGAGCCTGTATTCGTCGAGGCCGACGACCTGCCCGTGGAGGCGGAGGCCGCGCTGCTTGGAGCCGACGACGCCGCGGCCGCCGAGGGCCTGCCCGTCGACGAGGCCAACTTCCCCGACGAGGGCTTCCGCGCCTACATCGCCGACAACGTGGACCTGGACGGCGACAGCGTCCTGTCCGACGCGGAGATCGCCGAGGCCACCCGGTTCGAGTTCTACGACGGCGACGGCTACCCCATCAAGTCCCTCGCGGGCATCGAGCACTTCCCGGAGCTGCTGATCCTGAACGTCGGCGACCGGGAGGTGAAGACGCTGGACCTCAGCAAGAACGCCAAGCTGGTGGAGCTGAGGTTGTGGAGCAACGGGCTCGAATCGCTGAACGTCACCGGCTGCCCCGCGCTGGAGGACCTGTCCATCGAGTACAACCAGATCACCGAGCTCGACCTGTCCGGGAACCCCAGGCTCCAGGACCTGTATTGCGCCGAGAACCGGCTGACCGCGCTGGACGTGTCCAAGAACCCCGATCTCGAGTACCTGACGTGCTACGAGAACGACCTCACCGCGCTGGATGTCACCAGGAACCCCGCGCTGCGCACGCTCCACTGCGGCGACAACCAGATCACCGCGCTGGACCTGTCCAAGAACACCGCGCTGGAGGAGCTCAATGTGATGGCTAACCGGCTCACCGAGCTGGTCGTCTCCAATAAACCCACGCTGCATTACATTTTCGTCGACAAAAATCCCTTGACCAAGCTGGACGTCAGCAACGACCCCGCGCTGTGGCGTCTGGATTGCCCAAGCATGGGCCTCACCGCGCTGAACGTCAAGGGCGACGCCACCCTGGAGTATCTGAACTGCGCGGGCAACCGGCTGACCACCCTGGACCTGACCGGCTGCACCGACATGGGGGTCCTGGAATGTTATGACAACGCCCTGACCGCGCTGGACGTGACCAAGCTGACCAAGCTCAGTCAACTCGATTGCGGCCACAATGCCATCAAGGCCCTGGACGTCCGCAATTGCCCCGACCTCACCGAGCTGCGCTGCCAGGGGAACAAGATCGCGAAGCTGGACCTGACCGACCACCTGCTGGGCCTGATCGTCAAGCCGGAGAACAGGCAGGACATTGACGATTATGTATCATACGAGGCCGACGGCATCTATTCCTACCTCAACGTGGATACCTCGACCGAGCTCGTGACCGGCGGCGCTGCCGACGGCGTCGCGCTCGACGAAGCCCACTTCCCGGACGCGCGCTTCCGCGGCTACCTCAGCATCAAGGCGGACTTCGATCAGAACGACGTGCTGTCCGACGCGGAGATCGCCTATATCAAAGGACTTAATATCTCTGGCGCTGAGATCAAGTCCATCGAGGGCATCCAGTACCTCACCAGCACGCGGACCCTCGGCTTGTACGGTTCCCTGCCCGAAGGTCTGGACAAGGCGAGGGCGCTGAACATCGTGAGGATGGATGTCTGGGGTATGCAGTTGGACGCCCTCGACCTCACCGGCTTCAAGGCGCTGGAGCACCTGAACTGCTCGGAGATCCACCTGAAGTCCCTGAACGTGGCCGACTGCGCGGCGCTGACCTACCTGGACTGCGGCGAAAACGCGCTGACCGCGCTGGACGTGTCCAAGAACGCCAAGCTGGAGGAGCTGTACTGCGCCGAAAACCAGCTCACGACGCTGGACGTGTCCAAGAACACCAAGCTGTTCGAGCTGGTCTGCAGCGACAACAAGCTGACCAAGCTGGACGTTTCCAAGCTCACCGGGCTGGGGTATCTCTATTGCGAGGATAACCAGCTCACGTCCCTGGACATCTCCAAGAACGCCGAGCTGATGACCGTGGACGCCTACAAGAACCAGCTCACCGCCCTCGACATCTCCAGGAACCCCCTGCTGTGCGAGGTGCTGGTGGCGCGCAACAAGCTGACCAGGCTGGAGATCGGCAATAACCCGAATCTCGAGAACATCTTCTGCTATGACAACGCCATCACCGAGCTGGACCTGTCCGGCAGCCCGAAGCTGATTTGGCTCGTCAAGTGGTATGAGCGCGAGACGGGCGTGGACGAGGGCTGGAGCCCGAGCGACAAGGACTACCGCTACGAATACCTGCGCATCGGCAGCGCCGGCGAGGGCGTCGAGGTGGCCGAGGAGCTGAGGGTCGACCCCGACACCACCCTCATCCTCACCAAGGAGGGCACGCCCATCGACGCCGCCCACTTCCCGGACGCCGCGTTCCGCAAGTATGTGATCTATCACTTCGACCCGAACCACGACGGCGCGCTGTCCGCCGACGAGGCCGCCGTCGCCTACCACGTCGACGCCGGGGATCGGTTCATCAAGACCCTCAAGGGCATCGAGCTGCTGACCGGCGTGGAGTCCGTGAGCGTCGAGTGGAACAACCTGACCGAGCTGGACCTCAGCAAGAACACCAAGGTCAAGTACGTGTACTGCAACGACAACCAACTGACCTCCCTGACCCTGCCCATGACGGACGTCGTCATGTCCGTGTCGGCCGAGCACAACCCGGACCTCAAGACCCTGGACATCGGCGGCAGGAGCCAGCTCCAGGCGGTCTACAAGACGCCCGCCAGCACCGTGGACGATGATACGGTCATCACCTATTACGGTACCGGCGACGCCATGCTGCGCGTGGACAAGGCCCTGACCCTCCAGGACACCCCCACCCTGACCCTGACCAGCAGCGACAAGCACACCATGGACATGGGCACGAAGCTGCGGCTGGACCTGGCGGGCAAGGAGGCCAGCGGCTACAAGAGCAGCAAGACCAGCGTGGCCACGGTCAGCGCTGACGGCGTCATCGACGCCGTGGCCGCGGGCAGCGCCACCATCACCGTGACCCTGAAATCCAAGGGCAGCCTCAAGCTGAACCTGACGGTGGTCGACCCCACCGTGCCCACGAAGCTGGTCATCGACCAGAAGGGCCCGTTCGAGCACGACGTGAACAAGCCGCTGAAATTGAGCTATCAGCTTGAGCCCATCGACACGGCCGTGAGCGCGGTGGACTGGAAGGTCAGCCCCAGCAAGGCGGCCACCATCGACGCGGACGGCAA
>JAFUWR010000259.1 GCA_017471125.1 Clostridia bacterium
GGAAAATGGCGAGATCATCGAGCGCGGCGACCACGACGACCTGCTCGCGATGAAGGGCCGGTACTACGAGCTGTATACCGGCAAGTCGGAGTTGACGTGACGGGGGAGCTTGTGCTTCCATAGGGGGAACGACCTCTCCGTCGGCCTTTGGCCGACACCTCCCCTGGAAGGGGAGGCAAGAAGGTCACGCCTGCGGCCGGGGGTATCTGACTAATGCCTATTGCCTACTGCCTACTGCCTCTCCCCCGTCAGGTCAACTCCGACTTCCCGGTATACAGCTCGTAGTACCGGCCCTTCATCGCCAGCAGGTCATCGTGGTCGCCGCGCTCGATGATCTCGCCGTTTTCGAGCACCATGATGGCGTCGGCGTTGCGGACGGTGGACAGGCGGTGGGCGATGACGAAGGTGGTGCGGTTCTGCATCAGGTGGTCCATGCCCTCCTCGATGTGGCGCTCGGTGCGGGTATCGACGGAGGAGGTGGCCTCGTCCAGCACCAGGATCGGCGCGTGGGACACGGCTGCGCGGGCGATGTTCAGAAGCTGCCGCTGGCCCTGGGACAGGTTCGCGCCGTCGCCCTCGATGACGGTCTGGTAGCCGTCGGACAGGCGTCGGATGAAGCTGTCGGCGGAGGCCATCTTCGCCGCGGCGACGACCTCCTCGTCGGTGGCGTCGAGGCGGCCGTAGCGGATGTTCTCCATCACCGTGCCGGTGAACAGGTGGGTGTCCTGCAACACCATCGCGATGTTCTGCCGCAGGAAGTCCCGGGGCAGGCGCTTGATGTCGATGTCGTCGATGGTGATCCTGCCGGAGTCGATGTCGTAGAACCGGTTCAGCAGGTTGGTGATGGTGGTCTTGCCCGCGCCGGTGGAGCCCACGAAGGCGATCTTCTGGCCCGGCTTGGCGTACAGGGAGATGTGCTTCAGCACGGTCTTTTCGGGCACGTAGCCGAAGGACACGTCGTCCAGGATCACGTGGCCCGCCAGCTTCTCGGGACGCACCAGGTCGGCCTCGTCGGCCTCCGGCTCCATGTCCATGATGGCGAACACGCGCTCCGCGCCGGCCAGGGCGGAGAAGATGGTGGCCATCTGCTGGGAGATCTCGTTGATGGGCCGGGCGAACTGCCGGGAGTAGTTGACGAAGATCGCCAGGCCGCCCACGTCGAACCGGCCCAGGGCGCACAGCGCGCCGCCGATGCCCGCGGTCAGCGCGTAGCTGACCTGGGCCATGTTGCCGGTGATGGGGCCCATGATGCCGCCGAAGAACATGGCCTTCATCTGCTTGCCGCGCAGGTCGCCGTTCAAGAGGCCGAACTCCTCGATGCACTCCTCCTCGTGGTTGAACACCTTGACGACCTTCTGCCCGGCCACGGATTCCTCGATATAGCCGTTGGCCGCGCCCAGCGCCGCCTGCTGCGCGGAGTAGTACTTGCGGGACTTGCTGATGATGAAGCGGCTGCTCAGGATGAAGATGGGGATGAACACCAGCGTGATGATCGTCAGCCAGATGTTGGTGACGACCATCATCACCAGCGTGCCCACCAGGTTGATGATGCCCGACAGCATCGACATCAGCGACTGGTCCATCATCAGGCCGATGTTGTCCACGTCGTTGGTGAAGCGGCTCATCAGCTCGCCGGTGGTCTGGTTGTCATGGAACCGAAGCGGCAAACGCTCCAGCCGTGTGAACAGGTCGTTTCGGATGTTCTGTATGGCCGTGCGGGAGATGCCGATCATCATCCGGGCCTGGAGGTACGTGCCCGCGATGCCCACCGCGTACACCGCCGCCAGGACCGCCAGCATGCGGCCCAGGTAGGCCAGGCGCTCCGCCGCGGGCACGCCGGCCTCGGCGATGTGGTTGATGATGGGCCGGAGCATGTAGCCGCCCGCCAGCGTCGCGCCCGTGGAGCAGAGCATGCACAGGAACACCAGTATCAGCCGCTTCCAGTACTTCGCCACGTAGGAGAAGATGCGCCCGATGGTGACGCCCACGTTGGCGGGCTTGCCCTTGAAGTTGTTGGTGGCGTTCATCGGCCCCCGGCCGGGGCCGCCGCCCAGCTTGACGGCCGAGGCGGTGCTGTTGTACTGCTTTTGAAGCGTTTCAAGCGTCCTCGCCATCTATGCCGCCTCCTTCCCGTCCATTTGTGAGTGGTATATCTCCTGATAGGCCCTGTTGTTTTTGATGAGCTCGTCGTGGGTGCCGACGCCGGTGATCGCGCCGTCGTCCATGACGATGATCTTGTCCGCCTCGATGACGCTGGTGATGCGCTGGGCGATGATGATCTTCGTGGAGTCCTTCAGCTCGTTGCGGAAGGACTTGCGGATAGACGCCTCGGTGGCGGTGTCCACGGCGGAGGTGGAGTCGTCCAGGATGAGGATCTTCGGGTGCTTGAGCAGCGCCCGGGCGATGCACAGCCGCTGCCGCTGGCCACCGGACACGTTCACGCCGCCCTGCTCCAGCTCGGTCTCATAGCCCAGCTCGAAGGAGCGGATGAAGCCGTCGGCCTGGGCGCTCTGCGCCGCCGCGGTCATCTCGGCCTCGGTGGCGTTCTCGTCGCCCCAGCGCAGGTTGTCCGCGATGGTGCCGGAGAACAGCACGTTCTTCTGGAGCACCATGCCCACGCCCTCGCGCAGGTGGTACAGGCTGTAATCCTTCACGTCGATGCCGTCCACCAGGATGCTGCCCTGATCGGCATCGTACAGCCGCGGGATCATGGACACCAGCGTGGTCTTGCCGCAGCCGGTGGAGCCGATGACGCCCACGGTCTCGCCCGCGTTGATCTTGAGGTTGATGTCCCGCAGCACGGCGTTCTCGCTGTTCTTGTAGTAGCGGAAGGAGACGTTTTTGAACTCCACGTCGCCGCGCTCCACGCGCTTGTCCTTGTGGGCCGCGTCATCGTCGGACAGGTCCAGCTTCTCCTCCATGACCTCCTTGATGCGCCGGGCCGAAGCCAGGGCGCGGGAGGAGTTCATGAACAGCATGCTCATTATCATCAGCGACATCAGTATCTGGGTGATGTAGGTCAGGAAGGCGTTGAAGTCGCCGATGGGCATGTCGCCCGCGATGACGTGGTTGCCGCCGAACCAGATGACCGCCACGCTGGTCAGGTTCATCAGGAGCATCATCATGGGCATCATGAAGATGACCACGCCCAGCGCCCGCATGGCTGCGTCCTTCAGGTCCTGGTTGGACTTGGCGAACTTCTCGTCCTCGCGCTTCTCGCGGACGAAGGACTTCACCACGCGGATGTTGGTCAGGCTCTCCTGGATGGTGGAATTCAGGTGGTCCATCCGCTCCTGCATGGCCGTGAACCGGGGGAAGCCCGTGCGGATGATGAGCACCTCGGCCAGCGCCAGCACCGGCATGGTCACCGCCAGCACCCGCGCCAGGCTGGGGTTCAGGGCGATGGCCGCGATCAGCGCGCCGATCATCATGCCCGGGGCGCGCAGGAACATGCGCAGCAGCATATTCACGAAGTTCATGAGCTGGGTCACGTCGTTGGTCAGGCGGGTCACCAGCGAGCCGGTGGAATACTTGTCGATGTTGGCGAAGGAGAACTGCTGCACCTTGGCGTACACGTCCCGCCGCAGGTCCGCCGCGAAGTTCACCGCCGCCTTGGAGCCGAACCACGCGCCGCCCACGCCGCCGCCCATCATCAAAAGGGCCGTCAGCACCATCAGCGCGCAGGTCAGTATGATGAAGCCCACGTCGTGGTTCTCCACGCCGATGTTCAGTATGCGGCTGTACCACAGGGGCATGAGCACCTCGCCCAGCACCTCCACGATCATGCACAGCGGGCCGAGCACGAAATACTTCCAATAGGGCTTGACGTATTTGGACCATTTCACGGGCCCATCACTCCTTCCTGTTCTCCATGGCGATGAGGTTGTCCTGTATGCGGGTCAATATCTCGATCAGGCGCTCGATGTCGCCGTCCGGGACGCCGGAGAACATCTCCGCCGCCGTCCCCTCGAACAGCTTCACCGATTCGTCCACCAGCGCCTGGCCCGCGGGCAGTATGCCGATCTCCCGGCAGCGGCTGTCCTCGCCCTCCTGCCGCTCGATCAGGCCCGCCGCGTCCAGCGATTTCAGCGTCCGCGCCACGCAGGCCGGGCTCACGTCCAGCGCCGCTGCGATGTCCTTCTGGCACGCCATCCGCCCCATGCGGCTCAGGCGCATCAGCATCCTGTGCTGGCTGTGGTGGATGCCCATGCCCTCCATGCGCTTCTCGATCACCCGATGGTGCATCCGCATGATGCGCACCATCTCGTCCGTGGCCGCGTGGATGCGCTCCTTACGCGCCCCCTCCGTATCCGACATACGCGCCCTCCTTCGCAAATCGATAAACTCGTCAATCATTAACACGTCAACGATTATAGCAGAGCACTGTTAGCATATGGGGGCGTATAGTGGGAGAGTGTGTTATACTACTCTTCATCTAAAAAGCAACTAACAATCCATCGTCTGAGAGTGATACTTTTAATCACGTCATGAGTAAGATCATTGATAGTATCGCACAATCTATCAAGGACGTGATTGAGAGATTTGAATACTTCATTTCTGAA
>JAFUWR010000260.1 GCA_017471125.1 Clostridia bacterium
CACTTTTCCCCCGCAGGGGCGTGGACCGTGGAATGATCCCACGGGCCGCGTCCCGGCGGCAGAAAAGGAAAAGGGGCGCGAGGCCCCTTTTCCGCACAGCCAGCATCAGTCGAAGGTCCAGAAGTCCCCGACGTTGGAGCTGTCCACCATGAACAGGTCGATGTTGGTCTTGTCCGCGATCTCCTCGCCATTGTAGTACTTGATGGCGCCGTCGAAGATGAACTGGGCCAGGACCCAGGCGTCGACGTTCAGGCAGGCGGCGTAGTTGTCGTCCTCGTCGTGGAGCAGGCCGAAGGGCTCGGAGCCGTAAGCGCCCATGGAGAACACCTTGACGTCGGTCTTGCCCTGCTGCTGCAGCGCGGAGACAGCGCCCTGGGCGCCGTTGTCGACGTCGGAGATGATGTACTGATAGGGCTGCACCACGGCGGCGATGGCCTTCTCGGCGGTCTCGCGGTTGCCGGCGCTGTCGTACTTGCCGATGATGTTGATCTTCACGTCGTCAGCGGCCTCGAAGGTGTCATGCAGGCCCTCGAAGCGGATCTGGCAATGCTCGGACACGGCGTTGGTGAGCTCGACGATGGTGGTCTCGGTCTCGCCCTTGGCGCGCAGGTAGTCCAGGAAGTAGTTGGCGGTGATGACGCCGGTATCGTACTGATCCCAGGTGACGGTGGTGACGACCTTCTCGGTCTCGGTCTCGCCCTCGTCGTTGCGCCACTCGCCATCGAAGATGATGATCGGGATGCCCGCGTCATAGGCGGCGTTCAGGGCCTCGCTGACGCCCGTGAAGGTGGTGGGGTCGACCATCATGATGTCCACGTTGTTGGAGATCATGTTCTCGATCTGCTTGGTCTGGGTCTCGTCGTTCAGGTCGCCGTCCTCGACGGTGATCTCAGCGCCGTAGTAAGCGCCCAGGGCCTCGAGGCCGCTGGCCACAGCCGCGCACCACTCGTCGCCCTTGTAGACGATGGAGCAGCCGATGCGCTTGCCTTCCAGAACGTCGGTGTCCTGAAGCACCACAGCCGCCGGGATGCCCAGGGCCGCGGCCTTCTCATCGCCGGACAGCGTGGAGGTGTCCACGGTCTCCGCCAGCGCCGCGACGCAGCTCAGCAGCATCGCGAGGACCAGGATCAGGGAAAACAGTTTCTTCATGGTATTGCCCTCCTTGTTTATTATTAAGCAGCTTCCGACTGCTTAAAATCGGTCGTCTTGTCACACGCACAGCGCCATGATCTTCTCCTGGGTGGCCTCCTCCGCGGTCAGCTCGCCCATCTTGTGGCCCTCGTGCATGACCATGATGCGGTCGCACATGCCCAGCAGCTCCGGCATCTCCGAGGAGATCATGATGACGGTCTTGCCCTCCTTCACCATCTCGTTGATGAGGCGGTAGATCTCGGACTTCGCGCCCACGTCGATGCCGCGGGTGGGCTCGTCCAGGAACAGGATCTCGGCCTCCTGGAACAGCCACTTGGCGATGACCACCTTCTGCTGGTTGCCGCCGGACAGGTACTGCACCTCGGTGTCCATGGACGGCGTGACCACCCGCAGCTTCTTGGCGTACTCCTGGCTCAGGCTCTCCTCGAGCCCGCTCTGGATGACGCCGCCGGGCGCGATGCGGGGCAGGTTCACCAGCGTGGTGTTGCGCTTGACGGTCATGATCTGGACCAGGCCCTGGAGCTTTCTATCCTCGGGGATCAGGCCCAGGCCGTCCTTGATGGCGTCGGAGAAGGTGCGGTAGCGGGTCTTCTTGCCCCGGACGAACACCTCGCCGGACTCGGGCTTGTCGATGCCCAGTATGGCCCGGGCAAGCTCCGTGCGCCCCGCGCCCACCAGGCCGGAGATGCCGAACACCTCGCCGGCCTTGACCTCGAAGCTGATGTCCTTGAGTATCCCGCGGGTCAGGTGCTTGACCTCCAGGATGGTGTCGCCGATCTTGCCCGGCTCCTTGGGGTACTCCTGGCCCATCTCGCGGCCCACCATCATGTTGATGAGGCTCGCGCGGTCGAACTGCTCGATGGGGCGGGTCTCGATGTGCCTGCCATCTCTAAGCACGGACACGTTGTCGCACAGGTCGAACACCTCGTCCAGCCGGTGGGAGATGTAGATGATGGTGATGCCCTTCTCCCGAAGCTGCCGCACGATGCGGAACATGACCTCCAGCTCGCGGTTGGTCAGCACGGCGGACGGCTCGTCCATGACGAGTATCTTGGAGTTATTGTTGATGGCGTGCATGATCTCGACGATCTGCTTCTTCGCCACCGTCAGCGAGGACACCTGCGCGTTGACGTCGATGTCCATGCCCAGGTCGGCCACGATCTCGCGGGCGCGCTGCCGCATGCCCTTCCAGTCCACCAGCCGGCCCTTCATCATGACGTTTCCGAGGAACATGTTCTCCGCCACGGACAGCGGCTCGGCCAGCTTGATCTCCTGGTGCACGACGCTGATGCCGGCGGCGCGGGCCTCGATGGGGGAGGAGAAGCGCTTGCTCTCGCCCTCCAGCACGATCTCGCCCTTCTCCGGGTGGTAGATGCCCGCCAGCACCTTGATGAGCGTGGACTTGCCCGCGCCGTTCTCGCCGACCAGGCCGTGGATGGTGCCGCGCTCGATGTTGATGGTCACGTCGTCCAGGGCCTTGACGCCGGGGAACTCCTTGGTGATGTTCTTCAGGCTCAATATGATGTCTCTGCTCATTTCATCCCAACCTTTCTCAGCTCGCGAAATGCTCTTGCTGTCATGGTCAGGACTTCTTGCGGTTCGACAGCACGTCGAGCACGATGGCCAGCACCAGCACGATGCCCTTCAGCACGTCCTGCACGAACGGGTCGACGCCCAGCATGGAGAAGCCGTTGAACAGCGTGTTCAGGAAGATGCAGCCGAACATCGTGCCCAGCACGAAGCCCTTGCCGCCGGCCAGGGACACGCCGCCGATGATGGAGGAGATGACGGCGTCGAACTCGTAGTTCTGGCCGTTGGTGACGGCGACGGAGTTGAGCCTGCTCATCAGGATCAGGCCGCCGAAGGTCGCCAGGATGCCGCCCAGCACGAACGTGCCGAAGTGGATCAGCTTCACGTTGATGCCCGAGAAGAACGCCGCCTCCCGGGAGCCGCCCACTGCGTACAGCTTGCGGCCGATGCGGGTCTTGGAGGTGACGAACTGGGCGATGATGTACAGCGCCAGCATGATCAGCACGCAGATCGGGATGGTGTTGTTCAGGATGTAGCCGCGGCCCAGCCAGGAGATGGCCTTGGGCATCTTCGGGATCGGGACCGCCTGGGTGATCAGCTTCGCCACGCCGTAGCAGATGTACTGGTTGCCCAGGGTGGCGATCATGGCCGGGACGCCCACGTAGGACACCAGGAAGCCGTTCAGCGCGCCCACGCAGATGCCGATCAGGAACATGATGAGTATCGCGGGCAGCACCGGCCAGCCCATGTTCTTCATCAGTATGCCGCCCACGCAGCTCGTCAGGCAGACCAGTCGGCCCAGCGACAGGTCGAAGTTGCCCGTCAGCAGCATGATGGACTGGCCCAGGGCCACGATGGCCACCGTCGCCGTCTGCAAGAGGATGGTCTTCCAGTTGGTCAGCGTCAGGAAGTACTGCGCGCCGAACTTGACGTAGGAGAGTATCGAGAACACGATGACCAGCAGCGCGATGCCGACCAGCGAGATCCAGTTCTTCAGGAATTTTTTGACCGTCTGGGCGTTCAGGCCTCCGGTCGTTGCAGTGCCGTTCATTTATTTTCCTCCCAGCATTCGGAATGATTGAGTGTGGAGTTTGGAGTGTGGAATGTGGAGTTCAGGACCAAATCCCTCCGGGATTTGCTTGATCCAAATCGTGGACAGATGTCGTCAGTTCGCTTGTGGTCATTGAATAAAAGGAAATCCGAAGGATTTCGACCACAACTCCTAACTCAACACTCCACACTCCACACTAAGCGTAGCGTTAATACCCGACTTTTTCCCAGCACTCGAAGGGCGCGGCGACCTCCTCGCTGATGTACACCTGGGTCTTCATGGTCTGGAGCATGGAGCTGGGCACCAGCGGCGTGACGGGGCCGTGGGTGACCAGGCGCGAGGTCATGCGCTGCCAGGAAGAGAAGGTGTTGTTGGTCAGCAGGGCGTGGACCTCGATGCGCTCCTTGGCCCGCTTCACGTCCACGGGGCCGATGGTGGCGGCCCGGGGCGGCACGCTGGTGACGTAGCCGGACTGGCCGAACACGCCGTGCAGGCTGTTCTGGGCCACCGTCAGCGGGTGCAGGGTCACGATGCGGGCTTCCAAATTGAGCCACTCCTCGATGTCGTCCCGGACGAACTCGCTCACCGGGTCGATGAAGGCCACGTGGCCGGTCCAGCCGGGGGAGGTGGAGATGATGTCCGCGCCGCCCTCGGTCACGTCGTTGATGAGCTTGGAGTAGTGGTCGATGTTCGCGTTGGTGGGATAGTACACGTTCTCAAGCGGCATGCGCAGCTTGGGGTCGATCTGGTAGATGAAGTATTTGAGCATCGAATGGGCGAAGCCCGCCTCGTAGGTCTCCGGCGCGATGTTGCCCGCATCGTCGGCCCACTCGTCCTCGGCGAACACATAGACCTTCGAGCAGTCCACCTGGAAGTAGTTGATGAGCTGGGCAAGGGGGATGTAGGTCTCCGGCTCGGGGTTGCCCAGGATCATCGAGAAGGGCCGACCCGCCTCGCTCGCGGCCTTGAGCCGCGCGAACAGCGTGGCGATCAGCACCGGATGCGGGTTCATCATGACCTTCACGTTGAACTCGGGATGCTGCCAGGGCTCCCGCTGCTCGAGCTGTTCCCGGGTCAGGTTCCGCACCCGCTCGCAGACCTCCCGGTCCTTGAAGGGCACGTAGTCGCCCGACTTGAAGTAGAATTTCGTCGGAGGATCGAAGATGATGTCTTTCATGGCTGCGCTTCTCCTTTTATCAGAATGGTCTTGACGTCCATATGATGATCGACGAATATCAGGTCCGCCCGCTTGCCCACGGCGATCTCGCCCCGGTCCGCGAAGCCCACGGCCCGGGCGGGGTTGGCGGACGCGAAGTTGAACACGTTGACGAGGGACGCGCCGGTGTGCACCATCATGTTCCGGCAGGCCACGTCCAGCGTCAGCTTGGAGCCGGCGATCTCGCCCGTCCAGTCGAAGTTGATGTCGTGGACCCCGTCGTACCCCGGCGGGATCGGCCCGTCGGCGGCGTAGGCGTCGGAGATCAGTATGATCCTGTCGTCGCCCTTGATCTTCCTGACCAGCCTGAGCATGAACGGGTCCACGTGGATGCCCCGGCTGTCGCAGATCAATTCGGCGTAGATGTCGTCGTGGAAGTTCACGTACTCGTCCACGCACACGCCCTTGACCTCGGGGTACTTCTCGATGGTGCCGGTGGCGTCGGTGTGGTGGGTGCCGATGCGCAGGCCGTAGGGCTTCACCGCGTCCAACTGGAACGGCTCCGCCTCGCTGTGGGCCACGGCGAACACCGCGTCGGGGTCCGCGCGCTTCACGTCCTGGACGTAGTCCAGTATGCCCTCCCGCTCGGGGGCCACGCACCACACCTTGGCGATGTCCCGGGCGGCGTCGATGATGGGCCGGTACTGCGCCCGGTCGATGGGCCCGCGCCAGGGGTTGTTCTCCTTGTCGCAGCCGAACTTGGGGTTCAGGTACGGCCCCTCCATGTAGAGCCCGCCGATGTTCAGGCACCGGGGGTCCGACATCGCCGCCCGCAGCGTCCGTATGGCCTCCAGCCAGCCGTCCAGGTCCATGCTGAAGTACAGCGCGGGCAGCACGGTGGTGGTGCCGTGGCGCAGGTGGTGCCGGGCCGCGGCCACGGGGTCGTCGATGAAGAACACCTTGTCCGAGGCGTGGGTGTGGATGTCGATGAGGCCCGGGCCCACGTACAGCCCGCCCGCGTCGACGATCTCCGCGCCCTCGGGCACGGGGGTGCTGCGCATCTCGCCGAAGCCTGCGATGCGCCCCTGGTCGATGAGCAGCGCGGCCTCCGGGATCAGGTGGTCGCGCATCACCAGCGTCGCGTTGACAATGGCCTTCATCCGCCGTCCGCCTCCTCCGCGATGGCGTGGAGCAGCGCTCCCGCCCTCTCGATCAGCCGCTCCGCCACGCCCGCCGCGAACAGGGAGCTGCGGGCCTCGTAGCCGCCCTCGTCGTAGGCCTCCCGCATGGGGAAGTAGCCCTCGTAGCCGTTGGCGATGCAGCAGGGGAGCACCATCGCCCACCCCGGCAGCGCCTTGAGCGCCCGCCCGATGCCGGTGAACGGCTCCCCGGGCAG
>JAFUWR010000261.1 GCA_017471125.1 Clostridia bacterium
AAAGGTCGGCGCGGCGGACGGGGTGCTGACGCTGGGCCAGTGGCTCGACCTGCCGGAGCACACCCTGGCCGAGGCGGTGAACGGCGCGATCTTTTATGACGGGCCGGGCGAGGTCACGGCCATACGGCGGCGGCTGGCCCGCTACCCGGAGGACGTGCGCCGCAAGAAGCTGGCCGGGCGGATGCTGCTGATGGCCCAGTCCGGGCTGTACAACTATCCTCGCTGCCTGTCCCACGGCGAGACCGGCGCGGCGCAGCTTGCGGCGATAGAGTTCGCCGACCACGCCACGGCGGCGGTGTTCCTGTTGAACGAGACCTACCGTCCCTTCTACAAGTGGCGCTTCCGGGCCATGCGGGCGCTGCCGCAGCTCAGCCTCTTGGCGGAGCTGATGGAGTACCTGCTGACCACCGACAACGGGCCGGACATGGCCCGGGAGAAGCGGGACGTCATGGAGGGCGTCTGCCGCGACGTGATCGACGAGGCCGTCCGACAGGGCTTGAGCGCCGCCGATGGCGATACCCTCGAGGCCCACGCCCGGTCCGTCAACGACGGCATCCGCGACATCGACCTGCGCAACATGGACCTGCTGGGCGCGGTCTGACCAATGGAGCTGGATATGAAGATCTATGGATTGCAAAAGATGACCCTGCTGGACTTCCCCGGCAGGGTGGCGTGCACGGTGTTCCTGGGCGGCTGCGACTTCCGCTGCCCCTTCTGCCACAACTATGACCTGGCCACGGGCGCGGCCCCCGCGCAGATGGAGGTGGGGGAGCTGCTTCGCTTTTTGGAGAAGCGCCGCGGCCTGCTGGACGGCGTGGCCATCACCGGCGGCGAGCCCTGCCTGCACAGGGACCTGCCCCAGCTCATGCGCGACATACGGGCGCTGGGCTTCGCGGTGAAGCTGGACACCAACGGCGCGCACCCCGGCCTGCTTCGTGACATATTGGACGAGGGGCTTGCGGACTACGTGGCGATGGACATCAAGAACAGCCCCGAAAAGTATGCTCTGACGGCGGGCGTCAAGGCGCTCGACCTGGGTCCCATCCGGGAGAGTGTGCAGCTTTTGATGCAATCGGGCGTCGAATATGAATTCAGGACCACCGCCGTCAGGGAATTGCACGAAACCGAAGATTTTGTTACGATCGGCAAATGGATCGCGGGGGCGAAGCGCTACTTCATCCAGTGCTTCACCGACCGGGACACCGTGCCCTACTCGAACCTCCACGCCCCCGACAGGACGGCGCTTTTGGCCTGGGCGGACGCCGTGAGGCCCTATGTCCCGTCCGTGGCCCTTCGCGGAGTGGACCTGTAAAAGTCACGATTTTGTCGAATCAAAGAAACCCAAATTCAATATATGAAGTTTTCGTCATATGTATAACACAATATATTGACATCAAGCCCGTTGACAACCACTATATTTTGTGGTAGCCTATACACGTGAACCACAACACGACCCATGAGGAAAAATGTGAAAAAATATCCGTCGGAAGGAGCAAATCTCAGATGTACCAGGTTGTGAAGCGCGACGGCGCGCTCGTCGATTTTTCCATAGGCAAGATCTCCGCTGCCATCACCAAGGCGTTCGACGCCATCGGCCGTCAGTATCATCCCAGCGTGATCGAGCTGATCGCCCTGCGCGTGACCGCCGACTTTGACAGCAAGATCAGCGAAGGCAAGATCACGGTGGAGGAGATCCAGGACAGCGTCGAAAAGGTGCTGTCCGAGTCCGGCTACGCCGATGTGGCGAAGGCCTATATCCTCTATCGCAAGCAGCGCGAGAAGGTCCGCAACATCAACTCGACCCTTCTGAATTACAAGGACCTGGTGGACAACTACCTCCAGATCAACAACTGGCGCGTGAAGGAGAACTCCACGGTGACCTATTCCGTGGGCGGCCTGATCCTGTCCAACTCCGGCGCCATCACCGCCAACTACTGGCTCTCCGAGGTCTACGACGACGAGGTGGCCGAGGCGCACCGCTCCGCCGCCATCCACCTGCACGACCTCTCCATGCTCACCGGCTACTGTGCCGGCTGGAGCTTGAAGCAGCTCATCCAGGAGGGCCTGGGCGGCGTGCCCGGGAAGATCACCTCCTCGCCCGCCAACCACCTGTCCACCCTCTGCAACCAGATGGTCAACTTCCTGGGCATCATGCAGAACGAGTGGGCCGGCGCCCAGGCGTTCTCCTCCTTCGACACGTACCTTGCGCCCTTCGTGCGGGTGGACGACCTGAGCCAGAAGGAGGTCAAGCAGTGCGTGCAGAGCTTCATCTACGGCGTGAACACGCC
>JAFUWR010000262.1 GCA_017471125.1 Clostridia bacterium
AAGCTGGCCCGGGCGCTGAGCCTGATCCCGCTGATCGTCCCCATCGCCGGGGTGATCGTCAACCTGTGGACCCACCACATCTTCGAGATCAACGCCGAGGGCCTCTACGTGCGCCACAAGTGGTTCCAGTTCGAGATGGCCTACCTGGTGATCGTGTCCCTGTTCTTCAGCGCGCCGCTGCTGGGCCGCGTGGAGCGGGAGTACGAGCCCTCCCGCCGCAGCCACCTGCGCCTCACCGCCTCCTTTACGCTGTGCCTGGTGCTGGCCTGGCTGCTGTCCCACTTCGGCGAGCGCGTGCCGGTCATCTGCGTGTGCGTGATCGTGGAGCTGCTGTGCCTCTATGTGGACACCTCCGCCCGCCAGATCTCCATGGACAAGCTGACCCAGGTCAACAACCGCCAGAACCTGCTGGGCTTCCTGGAGTACAAGCTCCAGAACCACCTGGCCTCCATGTTCCTGCTGATGATCGACGTGGACTACTTCAAGGACATCAACGACACCTACGGCCACCTGGAGGGCGACGAGGCGCTGATCCTGGTGTCCAGCGTGCTCAAGAGCGCCTGCGCCGACTACCACCGCCGGCCCTACATCGCCCGCTACGGCGGCGACGAGTTCATCATCCTGCTCGAGGGCACCCGCGAGGAGGCCGACGGCCTCTGCAAGGCCATCAACGACACCCTCCGGGAGCGCTGTGCCGCCCTCAACAAGCCCTATACCCTCACCCTCTCCATCGGCATCGGCCGCTGGTCCCCCGACATGGAGCCCAAGGACTTCATCGCCGCCGCCGACAGCCAGCTCTACGACATCAAGCGCGCCCGCACACGGCCCGCCTGACCGACCCCGCCATCTCCGCCCGCAACGGGCGGTTTTTGTTTAGTTAAAACTAACCCGCGGCGGTTGACTTTTGAGGGGGAAAGAAATATGATAGAAGCAGAAAGTTTATGCGTAATTCATACTTCTCCGCTATACTAATACTTGGTAATATATCGCACGCAGGAGGCCGCCATGCTTTCCAAGCTCTCCGTCAAAAAGCCATACACGGTGATCGTGGGCATCATACTGGTGATCGTGCTGGGCTACATATCGTTCCAGCACATGTCCACCGACCTGCTGCCCAGCATGAACCTGCCCTATGTGGTGGTGTACACGCCCTATCCCGGCGCGACGCCGGAGCAGGTGGAGAGCGAGATCACCCGGCCCATGGAGTCGGCCTTCTCGACGCTGACGGACATCAAGAAGGTGTCCAGCCAGTCCCGGGACAACGTGTCCGTGGTTATCATGCAGTTCAACGACGGCGCGAACATGGACACGGCGCTGATCGAAATTTCATCTGACCTGGACCAGTTGAAGGGCACCTGGGACAATGACGTGGGCGCGCCGGTGGCGCTGAAGCTGAACCCGGACATGCTGCCCGTGGCGATACTGTCCGTGTCCCGGGACGACATGGACATCCTGCAGCTGTCCGACTACGTCAACGACGACCTCATCCCCGGCTTCGAGGCGCTCAACGGCGTAGCCTCCGCCACCGCCAGCGGCGTCATCGAGGAGGAGGTGGACGTCACCATCGAGCAGAGCCGCATCGACGTCATCAACTCCATCATATTAAAGGACGTGGACGCGGAGCTGGCCGAGGTGGAGGACGAGCTGAACGCCGCCCAGGCCCAGATCTCCGCGGGCAAGCGGCAGTTGGCCGAGGGCAAGGAGCTGGCCTACGCCCAGCTTGCCGACGCCGAGGCCCAGCTGAGCCAGGGCGAGAAGGCCATCGAGCCCGCCATCGCGCAGATGTCCGCTCAGGCCGCGCAGCTCGACGCCCAGCGGGAGACGCTGGTCGAGGGGGTCGCCGCCATGGAGACCGCCATGAACATGACCGACGACGAAAAGGCCGCCGTGGTGCAGGCCGCGGCCCAGCTCACCGCCATGAAGGCCCAGAAGGACGAGCTTGAAAGCCTGCTGGCCGCGTCCCAGGGCGACGGCGAGGACGGCGACCTGCTGTCCCGCCGCCGCGAGGCCGTGAGCCGCAAGGCCGCGCTGACCGCCCAGCGGGACGCGCTGGTGGCCTACCTCCAGGACGTGCAGACCGCCGACGCCGCGGCGCTGAACGAGGCCGTCGGCGCGCTGAACCGGCAGATCGAGCAGGCAGAGGCCGACCTCGAGACCCGGCAGGCCACCCTGACCGAGGCCACCGCCCGCCGCGACGCCCTCAAGGCCCAGGCCGACGAATTGACCGAGCGCATCGGGCAAATTCCCGAGACGCCCACCAGCGCCCCGACCGACGCGCCCGCGGATGCGCCGACTGATACGCCTACCGACGCGCCTACCGATGCGCCTACGGATGCGCCCACTGATACGCCTACCGACGCGCCGACGGATACACCTACGGACAATCCCACTGATACGCCGACCGATGGGCCGACGGACGCTCCGACCGATTCGCCTACGGATACTCCTACCGAAGCGCCCTCGGACGAGACGCCGTCGGAGGAGCAGCCCGCGGAGGAGCCGTCCAACGAAGAACCCGCCAACGAGGAACCTGTCAGCGAGGAACCTTCCCACGAAGAACCTTCGCATGAAGAACCTTCGCATGAAGAACCCTCCCATGAGGAACCCTCCCACGACGAGCCTTCCCCCGACAGCGACAACGGCGGCGAAGTCTCCGCCCTGCGCCCCTGGGCGCTGGCCCTTGCCGAGGGCGAGACCCGCGCGGCGCTGCTGACGGAGTTGGAGGCGGTGCAGGCGCGATTGGACGACGCCGACGCCGAGGTGCGGGCCCGGACCACCGACGTGGACGACCTGCAAAGGCAGCTCACCGCCCTGCGGGAGCAGCGCGACGCCAAGCAGCGGGCGCTGGACACCCTGACGGACACCGCCGGGGACGCCGCCGCCCGGACCCAGGAGGCCCAGGCGCAGGTGGCGGCGCTGAACGCGCAGTTGGCCGCGGCGGACCAGGAGATCGCGGACATCGACGCGCAGCTGGCCCAGGGCACCGGCGAGTCGGCGCTGCTGGCCCAGCAGTTGAACACCCTGAACGCCCGCATCGAGCCGATGGAGGACGCCGGGGTGGACAAGGCCGCGGCCCTGCTCGAGGACCCGGACGCCCTGCCCGCCCGCTACGCCGAGGCCCAGCAGGGCCTGGCCCAGGTGGACGCGGGGCTCCAGCAGCTCAACAACACCATCATCAAGCTGCGCCAGGGCATCATCCCCGGCGGCATGATCCCCGGCGTGGACCAGGACACCAACCTGTCCAGCGCCCGCGGCCAGCTCGACAGTGCCCGCGAGGAGATGGAATCGCTGTTCTCCCAGGCGTCGAGCATGCTGTCCAAGGCCCAGAAGGAGCTGTCCAAGGCCCGCAAGGAGTTCATGGAGAAGCGCGACGAGGCATTGGAGGACGCGGGCATCGACGGCGTCATCACCGTGCAATTGGTGGCGCAGATCCTGGGCGCGCAGAACCTGTCCATGCCCGCGGGCTACGCGGACAAGGCCGACGGCGACCAGGTGCTGGTGCGCGTGGGCGACAAGTTCGGCTCCGTGGAGGAGATGCGCGACCTCAAGCTGTTCACGCTGGACCTGGACCACATCAAGGAGGTCCGCCTGTCCGACGTGGCCACCGTGGAGGTCACCGACGACCGGGACGACGTGTTCACCAAGCTGGACGGCTCCGACGGCATACTGCTTTCGCTGGAGAAGCAGTCCACCTATTCCACCGCCGACGTGGCCAAGACCGTCATGGCCCACGCCGAGGCGCTCCAGCGGGAGCACCCCGAGCTGCACATCGTGGACCTGATGAACCAGGGCGAGTACATCGACATCGTGGTCGATTCGGTGCTCCAAAACCTGCTCTCCGGCGGCGCGCTGGCCATCCTGATATTGCTCCTGTTCCTGCTGGACTGGCGGCCCACGCTGACCGTGGCGTTCTCCATTCCCATCAGCGTGGTCATCGCGTTCGTGTGCATGTACTTCACGGGCATCACACTGAACGTGCTGTCCCTGTCCGGCCTGTCGCTGGGCATCGGCATGCTGGTGGACAACTCCATCGTGTCCATCGAGAACATCTACCGCCTGCATGAGGAGGAAAACCTGCCGCTGTTGAGGGCCTGCGTGGAGGGCGTGCGGTCCGTGTCGGGAGCGCTGTTCTCGTCCACGCTGACCACCATCTGCGTGTTCCTGCCCATCGTGTTCGTGCAGGGCATGGCCCGGGACCTGTTCGCGAACATGGGCCTGACCATCGCCTACTCGCTGCTGGCCTCGCTGGGTGTGGCGCTGACGGTGGTGCCCATGATGTGCAGCTACCTGATGCGACGCTCGAAGCCCAGGAAGCACACCCTGTTCAAGAAGCTCCAGGCGGCCTACGGGGCGCTGCTCCGGGGCGCGCTGCGGGTCAAGCCGCTGGTGCTCCTCGCCGCGCTGGCCCTGCTGGCGTTCTCCGGTTATTCGGCTATGCAGATGGGCATCTCCTTCATGCCGGAGGTCAATTCCCGCCAGATGAGCGCCGACCTGACCCCGGACACCGACATGCCCGACGCCGACCAGAAGGCCCAGGCCGCGCAGATCATGCAGGACATGCTCGAGATCGAGGGCATACAGTCCATCGGCCTGATGTCGAACTCCTCCGCGTCGATCCTGGCCTCCGGCGCCGGCTTCTCCTACTACATCAACGTGGATCAGGAGGCCGGGGTCAAGAACACCGACATCGTGCGGCAGATCGACGCCATCGCCGAGAAGTATAATGCCGACCTCGTCGCCCAGGCCAGCACCATGGACATCTCCATGATGACCGGCTCGGGCATCCAGGTGGAGATCACCGGCGACGACATCGAGACCCTGCAGGCCATCGCCAAGGACCTGGCCCAGCTCGCCCGGGAGACCGAGGGCGCCACCGATGTCAGCGACGGCCTCGAGGAGGCCGTGCCCGAGCTGCGCGTGGTGGTGGACAAGGAGAAGGCCGTGGACGAGGGGCTGACCATCGGCCAGGTCTACCAGTTCATCGCGCAAAAGCTGCTGGACAAGACCGAGGTGTCCAAGGTCACCCTCGACGGCAAGGAGATGAAGATACAGCTCATCGAGGGCCGCAACAAGGACCTGCGCCCCGAGGAGATCCAGAACCTGGAGATCGAGGTGGAGAAGGAGGACGAGGACACCATGGTGCGCATCGGGGACATCTCGACCCTGCGCGACGCCTCCAGCCTGTCCACCATCAACCGCGCGTCCCAGCGGCGCATGGTGACGGTGAGCTTCGCCGTGGCCGACGGCTTCTCCGCCAACCACGTCAGCGACGCCTTCGCCGAAAAGCTCGCCGCCTA
>JAFUWR010000263.1 GCA_017471125.1 Clostridia bacterium
CACGAAGGACGTGACCCTGGACCTGAACGGCTACACCGTGGACCGCAACCTGACGAAGAAGGCTTCTGACGGCAGCGTGATCTACGTCACCGGCGGCAAGCTGACCGTCACCGATACCAGCAGAGATAAGGCCGGCAGGATCACCGGCGGCTATTCCGAAAGCGGCGGCGGCATTCGGGTGTACGGCGGCGACCTGGTGCTGGAGGCCGGCCACATCACCGGCAACCAGGTCAGCACCTCCGGCGGCGGCGTGCACATCGCCCGGGGCACGTTTACCATGAACGGCGGCAGCATCGAGGGTAACAGAGCCGACAGCAAGGGCGGCGGCGTCAATGTCTACGCCTATGCCTATGACAGCGCGTTTATCCAGAACGGCGGCAGCGTCACCGACAATACCGCAAAGCACGGCGGGGGCGTGTACGAGTTCCAGAATCCGTTCGAGAGCAAGTATCGGGGCAGCTATACCCTGAACGGCGGCAGCGTTTCGGGCAATCACGCGACCTCCAACGGCGGCGGCGTCTATGTGGAGGGGGCGGCGTTTACCCTCAACGGCGGTGGCATCGTGAACAACGCGGCCCAGTACGGCGGCGGCCTGTATGTCATGGCGAAGGACGAGGCCGTCGCGCTGAAGGGCGGCTCGATCACCGGCAACACGGCCGACCAGAAGGGCAGCGGCGTCTACCATTCCAGCGGCATCCTGCGCCTGGCCGGAGGCCCCGTGACCGTGGCGGACAACACGGGCGACGATCTCTACATATTCAATGAACTGAACACCGCCCTGGCGGTGGAGGGCACGCTGAACGGCGCGTCCAATATCCGCGTGTCCGTGGAGCACGCGCCCTCCGAGGATACCCCGAAGGTGATCGGAACGGCGGACACCGACTGCTCCGCATGCTTCACCAGCGCGGACGAAAGCTATGTGGTCACCTGGCGGAACGGTCAGGTGCTGCTGGCGACGCCGGAAGCGGCGAAAAGCCCCTGGACGCGGTTGCAGGAGGCGCTGAACGCGGGCGGCACGGTGAAGCTCACCGAGGATGTGACCGCCGAGGCAGGGGAGACCATCCTGATCGTGGGCGCGGGCGCGAAGGTCACGCTGGACCTGAACGGCCACACCATCGACCGCGGCCTCAAGGAGCCCGTCGAGGACGGCGGCGTGCTGCGGGTCACCGGCGGCGCAACGCTGACCGTCACCGACTCCAGCGCGGCGCAGACCGGCAGGATCACCGGCGGCAACACCACCGGCAGCGGCGGCGGCATCCATATCCGCGGCGGCGCTGTGACCATGTCGTCGGCCAGCGTCACCGGCAACGCGGCCAAGGTCAACGGCGGCGGCGTCTATGTGGAGAACGGCCTGTTCTACGCCTCGGACGTCCGCGTCACCGGGAACACGGCCCAGGGCTGTGGCGGCGGCGTGTATCTCGGCAACGGCACGCTCATGCTGTACAGCGACCAGATGGAGATGGAGGACGAGACCCTGATCCTGCCGGGCGCGGCCATCACCGGCAACGAGGCGGCGCAGGGCGGCGGCGTCTACATGGCGGGCGGCGCGTTCAACGTGTCCGGCATCCCCACCGTGAAGGACAACGCGGGCGGCAACATCTACCTGCCGAAGGGCAAGGCGCTGACCGTGGACCGGGCGCTGGAGGCGGGCGCGGCGCTGGCCGTGACCATGGCCGAGCCCGGCGCGTTCACCAGCGGCCTGAAGAACTATCGGACCCGCTACGAGCAAAAGGGCATCGACCCCGCGGCGTTCTTCGCCTCGGACGACGCGACGCTGGCCGTCGGCCTGAACGCTGACAATGAGGCGACGCTGCACCGCCACGTCCCCGGGGAGACGCCCGAGTGGACCTGGACGGAGGACTATACCGCCGCCACCGCCGCCATGAAGTGCGCGGAGTGCGGCGAGGCGTTCTGGACCGAGACCGCCACAGTGACCGGCCCCGCCTACGACGAGGCGCAGAAGAAGTTCGTGCTCACCGCCACGGCGGCGCACGCGGACAAGACCTACACCGATACGCGGGCGTTCGAGGCCGTCCACAACGAGGAAAAGGCCCCCGAGATCGACGAGACCGGCACCTACCATTCCGGCATTATAGAGTGCTATTCGGTGACGATGGGCACGCGGACCCTGTACTTCGCGGCGCAGGACGGCAAGCCCGGCGAGCCGCTGGAGGACGGCGCGTGGAAGCTGGACTGGTTCGAGTTCGACGCCGAGGCCCAGGCCATCGTGCGGTACACCGGCGGCTACGGCGAGGGGACGACCGCCGTCGAGCTGCCGAGCCACATCGTCGACCCCGAAAATGAAGAGAAGAAGATCGAGCTGACCCAGCTGGGCGGCGGCGATCAGCGCTTCCTGGACATGCAGGCGGCGGCGGGCGGCGCGGTGACGGTCACCGACCGGGGCAGCATCGCCTACATCGCCCCCGGCGCGTTCGACAGCCACAAAAACGTGACCCTCGCGCTGACCGGCGATCAGGCGATCACCGTGGCCGAGGACGCCTTTGACACCGCCGAAGACGTGACCCTCCGGGTGAACCACGCCTCCGGGCTGACGGCGGGCGACTGCGACGACGTGACCGGCGTCTATACGGTGGAGCTGGCGGACGCCCACACCTATAAAGCCGAGGCCGTCTTTGCCGACGACTACGCCACGGCCCAGATCGTGCTGACCTGCGCCTGCGGGGAGACCCATACCTTCGACGCGAAGGAAATAACCCGGACCGAGGATATGACCACCCACCGCTTCGCCTTCACCGCGACGGGGGAATACGAGGGCGCGGCCTACACCGCGGAAATTAAAGATGTCGAGAGCTTCAAGGTCACCGTGAACGCCAACGACGGCCAGGGCGACCAGGAGTGCTACGTGCCCAAGGCCCAGGGCAAGGCCTACGCCATGTTCGCCGCGTCGGCGGAGTGGCTGGCCGGCCTGGTGCCGCCCCTGGCCGCGGACATCGACGAGCTGTCCGCCGACGGCATGCGCTATCCCGGCGGGCAGACGGTGAAGATCGAAAAGGACACCGAGTTCACCGCGAAGTGGAAGTCCATCTGGGCCAAGGTCGACGCGGCGCTGGGCGAGGGCAAGTCCGTCAAGCTGTACAGCGACATCGCCCCGGCGGAGGGGGATGTCTATCTCCACGTGCCCGCGGGCGTCTCCGCGGCGCTGGACATGGACGGCCACACCGTGGACCGCAGGCTGACCCAGGCCATCGCGCGGGGCTACGTCATCCTGGTGGACGGCACTTTGACGCTTAAGAACGGCACCGTCACCGGCGGCGACAACACCGGCAATGGCGGCGGCGTGTTCGTCAACAGCGCGGGCAGGCTGGAGGCCACCGGCGGCGTCCACGTCTACAAGAACCTGTCCGGGCAGAACGGCGGCGGCGTGTACATCGCCGAGGGCGGCGCGATCAGCGTGGACGGCGGCTCCATCACCTACAACCAGGCCCAGGCCAAGGGCGGCGCCCTGTACATCGGCGGCGACGCCGAGGTCGCCATCGACGACCAGGAGACCCCGGAGAACGCCATGAAGCCGCTGAACGCCGGGCCGGTCCCGGCCTCGGCCTACATGCGTTCCTGCCAGATCGCGCGGAACATCGCCGAAAATGGCGGCGGCTTCTACGTGGATCACGGGCAGATCTCCATGGACAGCGGCTTCGAGTGCATCAACAACACCGACCAGTCCGGCAAGTACAACAACATCGACGTGGATCCCAAGCAGTCCGATCCCTTCAAGCTCCCGGAAAACCCCGTGGCCGACCTCATCAAGCTGGGCGTCCCGGGCAGCCTGGCCGGCGGCGCGGGCGGCACGTCCTGGCTGAGCTGGCTGTTCGGGGCCATCGCCGGCACGGCGGCCATCGGCGGCGGGATCGCGGTCATGCTCTACGACGACCACAAGGAGAAGGACTCGGAGGGCGAGGAATACAGCGACCAGGGCAAGGATTGCAAGCATCCCCGGTGGTCCACCCGCACCTTCTGGGAGGAAAGCCACTATTCTAATGTGCAGGAGTTCCGCACCTGCACCGTCTGCGGCCTGATGGTGAAAAACACGCTGACCCCCACCAACAAGGTGATCGACGGCGACGTGACCGAATACACCGTGACCCGCACCGACGGCCAGCAGGAGAAGCGCCAGGTGCCGCCCTACACCGCCATACTCGACGCGAGCATGCCCGGCGGGGCGGAGCTGCCCTCCGGCTTCGAGGGCACCCAGATCAAGACCATCCCCCACAAGAAGGGCGAGGGCGGGCGGCTGGCCCTGCCCGAGACCATCTGGTTCGAGGTGGACGGCCTGATCTTCGAGGGCTGGCTGGTGGGCGACAGCATCGTCACCGGCGTGGACTTCCCCGCCGACACCCAGGAAAAGACCCGGGTGCGCATCCGCTGGAAGCTGCCCGTGAAATATGAAGCGGGCGTCACCGCGGCGGAGGACCCGAGCCTCAAGGGCGCGGACCCCCAGAGCCCGAACCCCTCCTGGGTGACCCCGGGCTCCACCCATGTGGTCCGCGAAAACACCTGGAGCCGGGACGACTACGACTTCAACGGCTGGGAGGTCTCCAGCGGCTTCAGCCTCGTCTGGGACGGCAAGAAGCTCTCGCTGGAGTACAGCTTCGGCGACGCCGAGGGCGTCGGGGCCGGCACGCCCCTGGTGATCCTCGTGCCCACCGTGCTCCGCGCCAAGTGGATCTCCAAGTGGAAGAAGCTGGACAACGAACTGAACGCGGCCAGGGAGGGCTCCGAGGTCTCCATGAAGGAGAACGTCACGGGCACCCGGGACGACGTGACCATGATACTGACCTCCGACAGCACCCTCGACATGCGCGGCTTCACCCTGGACGCCAACGGCGGCAAGCCCAACGCGGTCCTGAACGTGTTCGACGTGTCCAATAAAATCACTGTCAGGGGCGCGGGTACCATCAAGAACGGCAAGAACCTCAAGGGCGGCGCGGTGGTCGTGCTGCCCAAGGGCACCTTCAAGCTGGAGGACGCCACCATCACCGACAACGTGGCCGAGGCCATCGACGGCCAGGCCGACGGCGGCGCGGTGTACGTCAGCGGGGAGGCTACCTTTGAAATGACCGGCGGCACCCTCAAGAACAACCGGGCCGCCAACCACGGCGGCGCGGTGGTCGTCGCCAAGGACGGCAGCTTCAAGATGACCGGCGGCGAGATCAGCGGCAACAAGGTGACCGCCGACAAGGACGCCCAGGGCGGCGGCGTGTACGTCGAAGGCTCCTTCAAGGTGTCCGGCAAGGTGGTCGTCAAGGACAACACCGCCCCCAAGGCGGGCGAGGAGGACGAGGAAAAGAAGGACAAGCCCTCCAACGTGTACCTCACCAAGGGCGCGGTGATCGAGGTCGTCGACAAGCTGGACGAAAAGGCCGAGCTCCACGTCACCATGGCGGAGCCGGGCGTGATCACCAAGGGCCTGAACGCCAAGGACGAGGACGAAACCAAGCGCCGCGGCGTGGCGGAGAACTTCGTCAGCGACGACGAGGACTACCGGGTCGTCATCAACGACGACGGCGAGGCCGAGCTTACGCGGAAGTTCAAGATCACTGTGAAGGACGGCATCGAGCACGGCAAGGTGGAGCCCTCCCAGGAGACCGCCTGGGCGGACGAGGTCATCACCCTGACCGTGAAGCCGGACGACGGCTATAATATGAAGGAGGACAGCCTCAAGGGCACCTACAAGGTAAAGGAGGACGGCCAGGAGGTCGAAAAGACCGTGGAGCTGGAGATGATGACCGACTCCGAGGAGCAGAAATACCGCTTCACCATGCCCGCGGCGGACGTGGAGGTCTCCGTGGAATTCGAGCAGATAAAGCCCGCGTTCAAGAGCCACTCCCTGCTGCTCAACGGCGAGATCGGCGTCAACTTCTTCATGGAGCTGCCGGCGCTCGAGGGCGTGGACTACGAGAAGTCCTACATGGAGTTCACCGTCAAGAGCAAGGACGGACCCAAGACCGTCGCCCGCTATGACGCCGAATTCAAGGACACCCGCGGCAGGGGCTACTACGGCTTCACCTGCAACGTCAACGCCATCCAGATGGCCGCGCCCATCGAGGCCGTGTTCCACTACGGGGACGACCAGACCGTGAGTCAGACCTATTCCGTCAAGCATTACGTGACGGCCTACGAGAAGGTGAAGGACCAGTACGACGCCTCGATCACCGCGCTGGTGCACGCGCTGGCGGATTACGGCCACTATGCCCAGCCCGCCCTGTCCGAGGCCAACGGCTGGAAGATCGGAACGGACTACGCGGAGATGGACGTGTACTACACCAAGTACCTGGATCTCCAGACTGCGGCGAAGGCGGTCGCCCGCTACAGGATGAAGCTGGATTTCGGCTCCTCCAAGGTGGAGAAGGTCAACTACACGCTGAACCTGCTGAGCCAGACGGAGCTGCGCGTGCTCATCGCCCTGAAGGATGGCTATAAGGGGGATGTTTCCTTCAAGCTGGATGGGCAGCCGGTGGAGGCAGAACTGCAACCGGATGGACGGTATCGTGTGACGATATCGAACATCCCAGCCCAGAAGCTGGACGACACCCACACCGTTTCGGCCATCACGACAACCGGTACGGCCACGTGCACCCTGGCCCCCCTGACGTATGTGGACTGGTTCATCCAGACGGGCAACATCCGGATCAACCGGGAGGCGATGGCGGCGCTGTACTACTACTATAAGGCGGCGATGGACTACTGGGACGTGAACGGCTGATGTTCAGACGTAAAAACATAACGAGTTACGGGAGTGGTGGACAATGAAGATATTTGGTTTGATCGTCGCGATACTGATCTGGCTGCTGAGCGCCTTTGGCTGCGTGGCGAAGGAGCCCGCGGCGACGCCCGCGGCCACGGCGACGGCGACGCCCGCGGTCACGATCATGGCGACGCCCGCGG
>JAFUWR010000264.1 GCA_017471125.1 Clostridia bacterium
GAAACCGGCAATCCACAGGATTGCCGCCTTTAGGCTGTGACGGATGAGGTCCCGGGCGGGCGCCGCAACGGCGCCCCTACGGGGAACGACCTCTCCGCCTCGCTTTGCTCGGCACCTCCCCTGGGAGGGGAGGCAAGGGGGCACGGTTCAGCGCGGCAGCCTTGCCTCTCCTTTCAGGAGAGGTGGCATTTGCGCAGCAAATGACGGAGAGGTCGTCACCCCTGTTCCCTGTTCCCTAACACGGGCGCGGGGGGCAGCGCCCCTACGGGAGCCGGACGCAGCGTCGTCTCCCCTACTCCCTACTCCCTACTGCCTCATTACCCCTTCACCGCTCCCGAGGTCACGCCCCCGATGATATACCGCTGGCCGAAGGCATAGACGACGACCACGGGGATGATGGTGAGCATGATGTCGGCGAACACGTAATTCCAGTTGCTGCCCTCCTTGCCGAAGAACTGGTACACCGACATGGTCATGGGGTGCAGCTTGCTCTTGGAGGACAAATACAGCGGGGTCAGGAAGTCGTTCCAGACGCCCATGAACTGGAGCACGAAGCAGGTCATCAGTGTGGGCTTCAAAAGCGGCAATATCACCCTAAAGAACAGCCGCACCGAGCCCGCGCCGTCGATGACCGCGGCCTCGTCCAGCTCCTTGGGCACGGACTCCACGAAGCTGTAGATGGTGAACACGCAGAACGGTATCATGGCGCTGGTGAACACCAGTATGATGCCCAGCCGGGTGTTGGTCAGGCCCATCCACTGGAACACGCGCACCAGCGTGATGTAGTTCACCGGGAAGAACAGGCCGCAGATGAAGAAGTAGTAGATGAAGTTGTTGAGCCTGGTGCGCTTGCGGCTCAATACATAGGCCGCCATCGCGCACAGCAGCACGCCCGCCGTGGTGGAGGCGAAGGCGTAGAGCATGCTGTTGCCGAAGCCCGTCATCAGCTTGGCCTTCTTGATGACGTCCGCGTAGTTGGTGAACACCCACTCCGTCGGGAAGGACAGGTTCATGCGGGCGGACTCGCTCTTGGTCTTGAAGGAGTTGATGAGCACCATATAGAACGGGGCCAGCACGATCAGCGACAGTATGACGCACACGATCTGCTTGAGCACCGTCTGGGCGGTCAGCGGCTTGCGGTTCGATCTCTCCACTTACGCCGCCCCCTTTCGACTCATGGAGCGCACGATGAATATGCCCGCGACCATGGTGATGACCAGCAGTATGGCGTTGAAGGCCGTGGCGAGGCCGTAGCTGCCCGCGCCGTAGAGCTGGAAGGAATAGGTGGTCATGACCTCGGTGGCGTGTCCGGGGCCGCCGTTGGTCAGCACGTACACGATGTCGAACACCTTGAGGCCGTAGGTGACGCCAAACACCAGGTTGATCATGATCGCGCCGCGCATCATCGGCAGCGTCACGTGCCACAGCCGCTGCCAGAAGTTCGCGCCGTCCACCTTCGCCGCCTCGTAGTAGCTCTTGTCGATGGTCGAAAGGCCCGTCATGAAGATGGTCATGACGTAGCCGATGCCGCGCCAGGCGTCCACCATGTAGATGGACTTCCACACCACATTTAGATCGGACAGCCATTTCTGCTTGAGGAAGCCCAGCCCCACCGCCTCCAGGAAGCCGTTCAGCATGCCGTTCTTGAAGTTCAGGATCGACGTGAACAGTATGCCGATGATGACGAAGGGGATGATGGAGGGCAGGTAGAATATGGTGCGGTACGCGCCCATGCCCTTGATGCCCTCGAACAGTATGATCGCCAGAAACAGCGCCGGGATGATCTTCACGACGTTGGACACCACGGTGAATTTCAGCGTGTTGAAAATGCCGTTGGCGTAGTTCTTGTTGGAGGTGAATATCTCGATGTAGTTCTTGAGCCCCACGAAGTGCAGGCCGTTCTTCGGCGTGTTCCGCCCCCAGTCCGTGAACGAATAGAACACGCCCAGCAGGCTCGGGAACAGGAAGAACACGATGTACAGCACCAGCGGCAGGATCAGGAACCACTGGGGATAGACCTTTTTCTTGTTCATGTCATCGCCGCCCTTTACGGAAAGACAGGGGCGGCGAAGCCGCCCCCATCCAGGATGTGGTCAAATTTCGATCAGTTCCAGGCCGGGTCGCCCACGTTGGCGGCCGCCTCGGCGCGGTAGCCGTCCATGCGCGCGAGCACCTCGTCAGCCTCGATGCCGCCCTGGACGTACTCGATCATATCCTGGCCGAACTGCATCCAGTAGTCGTTGGTGTACTTGGTGCCGTTCTGCAGCACGCAGCACTCCATCTTCTCGGCGGGCACGGTGGAGATGAAGGCCTCCTCCTCGGGCAGCCAGTGCTGGTCGATGTCCACGTTCACGTGCAGGTTGGTGTACTTGGGAGAGTTGTCCAGGATCTCCTGGAGGGATTCCGGCGTGCAGACGAACTGGAACCAGGCGCGGACCAGATCCTCGTGCTCGGTGCCCTTGTAGCCGAACATGGTCGGGCCGGCGGGGCTGGTGGTATACCAGGTGTTGTCGCCCAGGGGGCACAGGAACAGGCCGAACTCGTCGGTGGTGCCGGTGTCGTCCACGATCTGCTTGATGGTGCTGGAATTCTCGATGGTGAACGCGACCTCGCGATCCGCGAAGGCGTTGGACTGGTCGGTGTCGCTGGTGCCGATCCAGTCTTCGCCGAAGTAGCCCAGGTCGCTAAGCTCCTTGAACTGCTCCAGGACCTCCAGCATCTTCTCGTTGCCGGCGAAGGTGGCGGTGTTGTCGTTCAGCGCGTCGTACAGGCCGGGGGTCGCCTCCTCATAGACGCCGCCGATCTGGAAGAAGGCCAGCTGGTGACGCCAGCCCGCGGCGCCCGCCATGAACCAGGGGGTGATGCCCTGCTCGGCGATGGCCGCGCAGACGTCCTTCAGCTCCGCGTAGGTGGTGGGAACGGTCAGGCCCAGCTCGTCGAACAGGGTCTTGTTGTACAGCATCACGTACTCGGGGCTGTTGTGCCAGATCTGCAGGCCGTACAGCTTGCCGTCGGAGATGCAGGCGGACTGGCGGGATTCGGGCATCACGTTCTGCCAATCGGCGCCGGTGAAGTCGATGCAGCGGCCCTCGGGATCGCCGATGTTGGACTCGATGGCGCCCACGGGGTTGGACTGGATCCAGAACACGTCCGGGCAGGTGCCGTTGGCCAGGTCGCTGGTCAGCACGTCCAGGTACTGGTCGGCCGGCAGGGTCTGCAGGTCCACGGTCACGCCGTAGGTCTCCTCGAAGCGGGCGATGGTGTCGTCATAGCGATCGCCCATCCAGTCCGCGGATACCAGGATGCTCAGCTCCTCGCCCTCGAACTGGCCGTCGTTGGGCACCGCCTCCACGACCACGTTCTCGGCGCTCGCGAATGCCAGCATGCTCAGCGCCAGCATCAGACACAGGACCAGAGACAACAGCTTCTTCATGTTACATTTCCTCCCTTATCATTTCCCACGCATGGCATGGGTAATATCATAACGTTAAGTATATTGTAACAGAATTTACCGATAATAGCAACACCCTATCTCACGGTATATCTGTATATTTTTAAGATTTTAGGGAATAGGGCGCAGGAGATGGGGCGCTATGCCCCACGTTCCATGAGCGCGTCGGAGACGCGGGCGAGCTCGGGGAGGGACAGCGCCTCGCCCCGGACGCGGGCGTCGACCCCGGCGCGCTCAAGCACCGCGAGGGCGGCGGCCTGGTCGAGGCCGAAGGCGGCCTTGAGGTTGTTGGCGAGGGTCTTTCGGCGCATGGCGAAGGCGGCGTTGACGACCTTGATATAGAGCCTGCCGTCCTTGGGCGCGACGGCGGGGACGGCGTGCTTCTTGATCAGTATGAACTGGCTCTGCACATGGGGCGGCGGGCTGAACGCCTCGGCGGGCACGTCCATGAGCACCTCTGCCGTGCCGTAGGACTGGGTCAGCGCGGCCAGGGCGCACCAGGTCTTGTTGCCGGGAGAGGCCATCACCCGCTCCGCCGCCTCCTTCTGCACCATGATGGCGACGCTCTCGGGCGGGGTCGGCGACGTGACCAGCCGGGTGATGATGTCCGCGGTGATGTAGTAGGGCAGGTTCGCCACCACGCGCCAGGGGCCGTCCCCCGCCGCCGTCCGCAGGTCGGCCTTCATGAAGTCCTCGAAGCGCACTTCCACGTTCTCAACGCCGCCCAGCACGTCGCGCAAGACCGGCTCGAGGCCCCTGTCCAGCTCGTAGGCCGACACCTGTTTGCAGCGGCTCGCCAGAAGCGCCGTCATCACCCCCGCGCCGGGGCCGACCTCCACCACATGGTCGTCGGGGCGGATGTCCGCCGCGTCCAGCAGGGCGCTTAAAAGCCCCTCGTCCAGCAGGAAGTTCTGGCCCAGGGAATGGGTGTTGTGAAAGCCGTGCTTTTCCAGCGCCACCCGGGCGCGAAGCTCGGCGGAGGGGGTCATATACGATGTCATGTCGTTCTCCTGTCTCTATGCAACAAAGAACCGACACGATGGCCGGTTCTTTATGTGCGCGTACTGCGTTACTTTGTTCCGTACAGACGGTCGCCCGCGTCGCCCAGGCCGGGCACGATGTACTTGTTCTCGTTCAGGCGCTCGTCGATGGCGGCGATGTAGATGTTGACGTCGGGATGGGCCTTCTGCACGGCCTCGATGCCCTCGGGGCAGCCCACCAGGCACATCAGCGTGATGGACTTATAGCCGCGCTTCTTGATGAAGTCGATGGCCGCGATGGAGGAGCCGCCGGTGGCCAGCATGGGGTCGACGACGATCAGGTCGCGCTCGGCCACGTCCATGGGCAGCTTGCAGTAGTACTCCACCGGCAGGTGGGTCTGCGGGTCGCGGTACAGGCCGATGTGACCGACCTTCGCGGTGGGCACCAGCGCCAGCACGCCGTCCACCATGCCCAGACCGGCGCGCAGGATGGGCACGATGCCCAGCTTCTTGCCGGCGATGATCTTGGATTTGCATTTGGTGATGGGGGTCTCGATCTCTATTTCCTCGAGGGGCAGCTCCCGGGTGACCTCGTAGGCCATCAGCATGGCGATCTCCTCCAGAAGCTGGCGGAAATCCTTGGTGCCGCAGTTGATGTCGCGCATCAGCGTCAATTTGTGCTGGACAAGGGGATGATCGACGATAGTGACTTTACTCATTTCATTTCCTCCCTCCAAAATATCCTTATCAATTATAGCGCATTTGTGGCGTAAACTCAATGACTGTTTCGGTTATTAACATCCCATTTACATATATTCCTCGGCGGGGCGGATGATGGCCCGGCCGGTGTCCTGCTCGAAGCCCTCGAGGATGAGCAGCGCCTTGGCCCCCTCCACGCGCTTGCGCTCGGGCTTGGCGGTGGCGATCATCACGCCCACGCCCACCACCTCGGCCAGGAATTCCTTCATCAAGTCGACCATGCCTTGCAGCGTGCCGCCGCCCTTCATGAAGTCGTCGATGATGAGCGCCCGCTGGCCGGTGCCCACGGCGCGACGGGCCAGGGCCATGGTCTCGATGCGCTCGCTGCCGCCGCCGGCGATGTAGTTGATCTTCACGGCGCTGCCCTCGTAGGCGCGGCTGTCCCGGCGGGCGATGACCAGCGGCACGTCCAGCATCCGCGCCGTCATCAGCGCCACGGGGATGCCCTTGGTCTCCATGGTCAGGACGAAGTGGGGCTTGCGGTCGTAGTATTTCGCGGCCAGGATCTCCCCCATCGCCTGGGCCGTGGCGCTCTCGGAGACGATGTCGGAGGTGTACAGAAAGCCGCCCGGCAGCATGCGCCCCGGCTCGGACAGGCGGTCGGACAGGTCGGTGAGCACGCGCTTGATCTTCGCCCCGCTGGGGATGGCGCGGTAGCGCACGCCGCCGGAGGCCCCGGCTACGGTCTCCACCCGGCCCAGGTCGAAGCGCTCGAAGGACGCGCTGATCAGGTCGATGTCCTCGCTGATGGTGGACTTCGCCGCGCCGAAAAGGGCGCAGAACTCGCTCAGCGTGTGGATGCGGTTCGGGGTGTCGGTGAGTATCTTGGTCATCGCGCCCAGGCGCTCGTTGCGCTTGATCTTGTCCATTTGAAGTCCTCATTTTCCGAATATTCTTTGCGTTTTGTCAATTATAATTCGTGTTTGTTAGCTTTAGCGCCGAATTGTGATAAAACTGCGTCCCCGCGCGAACATTTAACCTTCATTTACATTCGCGCCCGCTGTTGCGCTTGCAGGGGGCGGGCTTTTTGACTATAATGGAGAGTGAAATATCATGGCTTTCAGGAGGTCAAAGCATGGCCGCGAACATATTCGACTACAAGGGGAAGCGCGCCCACTTCATCGGCATCGGCGGTTCGTCCATGTCCGGGCTGGCGGGGTATCTGAAGGCGCTGGGCTACCAGGTCTCCGGCTCCGACCGCACCGGCTCCCACAAGACCGACCACCTGCGCGAGAAGGGCATCGACATCCACATCGGCCACGCCGCCGAGAACGTGCGCGGCGCGGACATCGTCATCTACTCCGCGGCCATCGCCGAGGACAACCCGGAGCGGGCCGAGGCCCGGCGGCTGGGCATCCCCCAGATGGAGCGCTGCGACCTGATCGGCGAGCTGATGGCCGGCCACCCCTTCGCGGTGGGGGTCAGCGGCACCCACGGCAAGACCACCACCACCTCCATGCTGGCCCAGGCGTTCATGCAGGCCGGCGCGGACCCCACCATCCACATCGGCGGCGAGCTGGACTTCATCGGCGGCTCCACCCGGGCGGGCGACGGGCGCGATTTCATCGTCGAGGCCTGCGAGTACCGGGAGAGCTTCTTGCAGTTCAAGCCCACCGTCGCCATCGTCACCAACATCGACGAGGACCACCTGGACTACTATCGGGACATCGACCACATCGAGTCCGCCTTCGTCAGGTACGTGGACATCGTGCCTGAGGACGGCTGGTGCGTGGCCTGGGGCGACGACCCCCGGGCGCGGCGGGTGTGCTTGAACGCCAAGTGCAACCACATGACCTACGGCGTCGGCCCGGACAATATGTTAAGGCCCGAGAATTTGACCTATGACGAGCGGGGCTGCGCGTCCTTCACCGCGGCGCTGAACGGGGAGAAGCTGGGCGACTTCCACGTGGGCGTGGCCAGCGAGGCCAACATGCTGGACGCCCTGGCCGTCATCTGCGTGTGCCACATCCGGGGCCTAAACATGGACAAGGTGGCCGAGGCGCTCAAAAACTTCATCGGCGCGCACCGGCGGTTTGAATTGACCAGCGTCACCGACGGCGTGCGCTGCTACACCGACTACGGCCACAACCCCGCCGAGATCAAGAACGCGCTGAAGATCGCGTCGCTGCAGCCCCACAAGACGCTGTGGTCCGTGTGGCAGCCCCACACCTATTCCCGCACCAAAACGCTGTTCGACCAGTTCGTGGAGACCTTCGACATCGCGGACAAGGTGCTCATCACGGACATCATGGGCGCGCGGGAGCCGGACCCCGGCGACATCAACTCGGGCATGCTGCTTGCGCCCATCCGCGCCCGGGGCGTGGAGGTCGAATGGACCCCCTCCTTCGACGACACGGAGGCGTACCTCCGCGCCCACTGGCAGCCGGGCGACATCATGATCTCCCACGGCTGCGGCGACATCGACCTGTTGAACGAGCAGATCGCCCTGCACGGCGACACACCAAAGACCGGAGGCGTTTGAACTTGAAAAAGACCCTGAGCCTGATGCTGGCCCTGGCGCTGGCGCTCTCGCTGACCGGCTGCCGCAGGCGGCAGGCGGAGGCGCCCGCGGAGGAGGCCACCGCCGCGCCCGGCCCGGCCTACACCATCACCGACGGCTCCAACTTCGAGCCGGAGCAGGAGAACTCCGTCCCCGACCCGCTGGCGACGCTGACGCCCCAGGAGCGGGCGGCGGTGCAGGTGGGCACGGCGGACGACGACTTCCCCGTGGAGGACGTGGCCCCGCCCGGGGGCGAGCAATCGGCTGATAGCGACCTGTTCGCGCCCATCGAGGCCGGGACGGAGCTGGCCACCGACGCCGCCGGGGACCCGCAGCCGGCGACCGCCGCCACCCCCTCGCCCATCGTCAACACCGCCGCCTACCAGTACGCCGCGGTGATGGACGACAACCTGGACTACACCTTCAACTACCCCACCCACTGGGAGCACGTGCCGGGCATCTACACGGTATGCTACCGCGAGGTGGTGGAGAAGGGCGACTTCCCCGCCCGCATCTCCGTCTGCCGCAAGAAGCTGGTGCACACCCCGGATGACATCGCCATGATGGAGCAGCTCACCAGCTACATGAAGATGGTGGCCGAGCGCTACGATTCCGCCACCTTCCAGGCCAGCACCCCCGACAAGGAGGTCAAGTTCATGGGGCACCAGGCCCTGGCGAACACCTACCTGGCCTACTGGGGCGACATCGAGGTCAAGGGCTACGTCATCGGCGTGGCCATCAACCGCACGCTGTACGTGCTGCACTTCTGCGCCACCTACGCGGACTACATCGCCCTGGAAAACGTGATGCAGTACATGATCAACTCTGTGCAACTGAAGGAGGCGGAGAAGTGATGGGCAAGGCGATAGACTATGATCTGCTCTGCGCCCAGCTTAGGTCCCTGGCCGAGACGGACGCGCACGATATCCCCCTGCTGGCCAACGCCTCGGCCATGTTATATGAGGCGCTGGACGACGTGAACTGGGCGGGGTTCTACCTGATGCGGGACGGCAAGCTGGTGCTCGGCCCCTTCCAGGGCAAGGTCGCCTGCGTCCACATCCCCCTCGACAAGGGCGTCTGCGGCGCGGCGGCGCGGGAGGACAGGACCCAGCGGGTCCCCGATGTCCACGCCTTCCCCGGCCACATCGCCTGCGACGGCGCGTCCAATTCCGAGATCGTCGTGCCCCTCCACGCGGGCGGCGCGGTGGTCGGCGTTATGGACATCGACAGCCCAGTGTTCGACCGGTTCTCCGAGGCGGACGAAGCGGGTTTAGAGCGGTTCGTCACATTTTTGGAAGCGGTCATACAGTTCGATCGATAAAGCAAATGCCCGGCGCGCTGCCGGGCATTCGCTTTATCCTTTTGTTTCCCTAATTGATGATGACGGTCGTGTTCTTCGGGCAATTCTGCCAGATCCACTGGGCGTCCTCCACGCTCAGGCGCACGCATCCGTGGGAGGCGCGGCTGCCCAGGTTATTGACGCTGGACCGGGTGACGCTGCCCTCCTTGGAGCCGTAGAGCACCGAGTGGAACATGATGTCGCCCTGGATATAGTAGGCGTACTGTGCCCAGCAGTTGAACTTCTTGAAGAAGTGCCACCGTGCGCCGGGGCCGGTGCCCGAGGAGAAGGTGCCCGTCGGGGTCGGGGTGCCCGACCGGCCGGTGGAGCAGACCATCGTCCGCACCAGGTCGGTGTAGGCGTTGTTGTCGTCCAGGCCGTAGGCGTACACCCGCTGGTCGGCCACGGAGACCTTGAGCACGTAGGGCTTCAAAGCCTTCTGCGCCTTGTCGCTGAACAGCACCTCGAGGGTGGCCCGGTCGGCCACGGCGGTCTGGTTCAGCTTGTGCTGGCGCTGGAAGTTCTGGATGGACTTCATGGTGCCCGCGCCGAAGTCGCCGTCGAGGGGACCGTCGTAGTACTCCAGCATGTTGAGCCTGCGCTGCACGCGCACCACGTCCGCGCCGCTGGAGCCGCTGGCCATCAGGCCGGGGATCGCCGGGAAGGACGCCGAGTAGAAGGATTCCAGGATCAGCGGGTCGGCCACGCCGTTGACGACCACGGTCAGTTGGGATGCGTCCGGGGTCTGGCCGGTGGCGGCGGACACGCTCTGGGCCTCGAGGGCCTGCATATACTTTTGCAGGGTCTCCACGCCGGTCTTGGTGGACGCGCCGTAGTCGCCGTCGCCCGCGATGTTGGCAAAGCCCAGCACGCGCAGGCGGTTTTGCAGCTTCGACACCGCGTCGCCCGTGGAGCCCTGGGACAGCATGGCGTTGTCGGGCCTGACGGCGTCAGACGAGAACAGCGCCTCCTGGGTGGCCTCGTCGGCCACGCCGGTCTGACCGAGTTGATTGTAGTACTGGAAGATGCGCAGCGCCCGGGCGGTCTCGCCGCCGAGGTGTCCGTCGGGCTGGCCGTTCAGGTAGCCCAGGTTCGCGAGCCTGCGCTGCACCCGCGTCACCTGGTCGCCGCTGGTGCCGGTGTCGAGCCGTCCCAGCGTGATGCGGAAATCGTCCGAGAACAGGTACGCCTGGAGCATCGGGTCCGCGACGCCGTCCACCGCCGTGGCCGGGGTGGGCGCGGGGACCTCGGTGGGGATCGCCGGGGGCGGCGTGGGCATCGAGATCGACAGTGGCACCACGTAGGGCGCGGGCGTCGGCGTCGGGGTCGGCGCGGGCTCCGGGGTCGGGTCGGGGCGGGTGTCGATCAATTCCTGCTCGATCTTCCGCACGTAGTTCTCAAGGGCCTTGACAGCGTCCTCGGTGTTGCCGCCGAAGTGACCGTCCGCCGCGTCGTTCAGAAAGCCCAGCTCGATCAGCCGCCGCTGGAGCCGCTGGGTCGCCGCGCCGCTGTCGCCCCGCTTGAGGTTCGGGAAATAGGGCACGCTGGCGCTGACGCGGGTGACCATCAGGTTGTCGTTGGCCCACACCGCATTGGCGCTGCCGTCGGTCTTGGCACTCGCACGCTGACGGGCGATGGCCTCGGCCACCACGTTCGCCAGCGACTCGGAGTCGGCCTTCACCGCCTGGACCGAGGACGTGACCACGCCCTTGAGCCAGTCCTGCACCTCTTTCCACTGGGCGTCATTGAGCGGCAGGTTCACCAGCTCGAACGCGACCTCCACGTTCAGCACGTCGCCCTTGCTGCTCACCAATTCTACCGAGTGGCTTCTCTCCTCCGCCTCGGCCCCCTCGGGGACCTTGGCGTCGTATCTGATCGTCGTCGTGGCCGGGATCTGTTCGGGGCTCAACAGCGCCGACAGGTCCGCCCGCCACGCCTCCGCGTTTTCCGTCGCGTGCGCCGCCGCCGTCAGCGCCATCAAAAGTACCAGCGCCGCCAGCAGCGTCCGTTTCAAACGTTTCATCTTTGACCTCCCATCCTGTAAGGCTGCGTATAATAGACGTATATGCGGCGCGTTTGGTTTCATTTCGCGTGAAAACCGCGCCGACAGGTTTTTCCATATGTGACTATTATACACGAGCTTTATCACTTCCCAGTGAACCTCGGATGAAAAAACTGGGGCTTTCGTAGGGCGGGAAGGTCAAAAAGGCCCGCGGCGTCACAGGAGCGCCGCGAGCGTGCCGAAGAACAGTATGAGGACGAGCAGGCCCAGCGCCTCCTGACGCCAGCGGTGCACGAGCAGGCCCGCGCACTCCCGCATGAAGGCGTTGGGCCAGTACCACCATCGGGTGGCGCTGCCGATGCCCTCGGCGGGCAGGCCGGCCTGGTTCGCCCAGACCCCGGCGCGGAACACGTGGTAGTTGGTGGTGACGTAGGCCGCCCTCGCGCCGGGACGCGCCCGGTCGATGATGGCCTTGGAATAGGCCATGTTCTGATAGGTGCTGTGGGAGCCGGACTCGCGTATGACGCGGCTTTCGGGGACGCCCATTTTTATCATATAATTTGCCATCGCCTCGGCCTCGGGCATGGGCTCGTCCCGGCCCTGCCCGCCCGAGGGGATGACCGTCGCCTCCAGGCCGGTCGCGTCCCGCTGCCGCGTCCAGAATTCCACGGCCTTGTCCACGCGGCCTTGGAGCAGCGGCGTCAGCGTGCCGTCCGGCTTAAACCAGCAGCCCAGCACGATCAGGACCTCCCGGTCGAGCGTTGGCACATGCCGCGCCGCCCGGACGCCGCAGAGGATGGCCCCGATCAGCACGCACTCGAAGTACACGAACACCGTCGGGAACAGGAACAGCGCGAGCTGCTTGGCGTCCTCCTCCGGGCCAGGGCGGCCCATGCCGCTTCGGTCGATGAGGATGGCGACGGCCTCCCCCGCGATCAGCAAAAGCCCCGCCAGTATGCCCAGCGCGTTTTTGAGCCGCGTGCGCTCGTGCCGCATCAGGACGATGTTGGACACCGTCATCGCCGCGGCGAACAGCGCCACCAGCGGCGCGGTGGACAGCATGAAGGTGTATCCCGCGCGGCTGATGACATCGTAGGCGTTCAGCATCATGAAGGACGCGGGCCGGGTCAGCCGCTGAACGGTCACATAGCCCATCGTGACGCCGGTCAGCAGCGAGAACAGCGAGAAGCCCGCCGCGTAGATCGTCGCGTAGGCATAGAACGCCGGGCCGCGGACGGTCATATAGTAGCGTATCATGATCGCCGCCACCAGCAGGAAGAACGCCGTCGCCGCCATGAGCGCCAGGGTGTCGCCGGTGAAGCCGCCGGTGGACACGTCGTAGACGGTCATCAGCGGGCCCACGCGGA
>JAFUWR010000265.1 GCA_017471125.1 Clostridia bacterium
AGCGGCTCCAGCACCGCCGCGATGACCTTCGTCGCCAGCATCCCCGCGGCCAGCGTGAGCATCGGCTGGATGCACACGTGGGCCACATACAGCACCCCGGTCAGGCCCACCGCCTGCCGCGCCGCGCCCGCGCTGGCTGCCAGCGAGCCCGCCGCGCCGGAGATGTCCCCGCCCACCACGGGCACCAGGTTCTCCAGCGCCAGCCGCGCGGTCTGTATGGCCGCGGAATCCCGGGCCGCGCCTATCAGCCCCTCCACGGACATGAGCCCGCCGAACAGGAACATCGACAGGGTCAGTAGCCACCTCACCGCGCTCTTGATGAGCGCAAACAGCCGATACAGCGTGAACCGGGCCGACAGGCTCCCCGCCACGGCCACGGCGCAGGCCGCCGCGCAGAGCCGCATCCCCGCGCCCCGCAGGACGAGGTCGATGAGGCTTACACACTCCGCGGCCAGCGGGGTCAATATGGACGCCGTGGCCGTCGCGCCGGTCAGCGTGGACACGGACACCATGACGGGTGCCATGACCTGCGCGGCCCCGTCCAGCCTGTCCAAAAACGCCTCCGCCACCGCCCGCAGGGACGCGGCCTCGCCCGTCAGCGCCACGGCGCACGCGAGGGCGCACAGCAGGTTCGACATCCCCAGCGCCGCGGGATTTCGGCCCAGCAGCACCCGAAGTCCCGCGCACAGCGCCACGGGCAGGACGAGCTGTTTCAGCAGTGCCGCGAAGGTCCCGGTCAACTGCTCCCGCGTGTCGTCCCAGAGCTTGCGCATGACCTGTCCCGGCGTCCCGGCCTCCCCGGTCAGCAGGTCCTTGAGCGTGCCCCAGGCGTCGAAGCCGTCCTCCGCGGCGAACCCGGCCAGGCCGTCGAAGCCCGCCTGCCGGGCGATGTCTAAATCCTCCGCATGCGCCGACAGGCACAGCAGCATCACGGCGCAAGCTGCCACAGCAAGTCCACGAGCCGCCCGGCCAGCGGCACGCAGAGCATCAATATGGCGACGCGGGCGATCAGCGCCACCCGTCCGGCCAGCGCCGTCTCCCCGGCGTCCCGGCAGAGCTGCCCGCCCAGCTCCGCGATCACGGTGATGCCCGCGACGCGGAGGATGGTGGTCGTCGTGCCCCGGTCCATGCCGTCCACGAGTTCCGAAAGGCGTCCCGCCTGGGGCAGGACCTCCCTGACCCGCGTCCACAGGAGCGCCACCGCCGCCGCGCCCACCGCCAGCGACACCGCCGTCGCCAGCTCGGGGCGTTCTACCCGGATGAGGGCGCAGAGCATCGCCGCCGCCACGCACAGGCCGATCCACTGTATCGCCATAGCCCGCCCTCACAGCGCGAACAGGCCGCGGATGCTGGTGAAGAAGGAGGAGATCATGCTCGCCACCATCATCAGCACCACCACCAGCCCGGACAGCGTGGCCAGCATGGCGATGTCGTCCCGTCCCGCGCGGCTGAGCACCTGCCCGATGACCGTCACCACGATGCCGATCCCGGCGATCCTGAATACGAAGTCCACGTCCATGCGTCCACCTCACAGCGCGATCAGCGCCAGCATCAGCCCCACCAGCACGCCCAGCGACAGGTACAGCTTCTCGGCCTCCCGGGCCCTGGCCTCCGCGGCCTCGAGGCTCCGGTTGAGGGCGGAGATCGTGCCGGTCAGCAGAATATCCTGCTGCTCCCGGCCGCTCTCGCCCAATTGGGAAAACAGCCCGTCCAGCGCCGTCCTGTCCTCCGATGTCAGCGCGTCGATGAGGCCGCCCCGCCTGCGCTCCGCGATGGCGACGCCCGTCCAGGTCTCCCCGGCGCTGACCCCCGGCCGCATCGCCCGGCCGACCCGCTCATAGGCGGGGCACTCCGCCCCGGCCAGGGCCGTCGCCACCGGCTCCAGCATGCGGATCATCCGGACGCGCAGCACCTGTGTGCCCCGGATCAAGCCGGTCAGCGTCGTCACCCTGCGCCGGGCGCTGGCCGAAGCCGCGCTCCCGCAGAGGGCGCACCCCACCACCACGCACAGCGCCAGCGCGAACCGCATGCCATCCCTCCCTGATCCCGACGATGTTCCCGGGCCTGCCGCCCAGCAGTACGCTCACGTCGAACGCCCCGAGGGCGTCCCGCAGGGCGCGGCGGCGCATGAGCTGCTCAAAGCTCCCGGCGTGGGCCGAGGCGATGACCGCCGCGCCGCACCGCACGGCGTCGGCCAGGGCTTCCGCGTCCCCCGGCCCGCCGATCTCGTCGGCCACGACGACCTCCGGCGACGCCGCCCTGAGCAGATGCGGTATCGTCAGCGCCTTCGGCCCGCCGTCCATCACGTCCGTGCGCGGCCCCACGTCCAGCGTGGGCACGCCGTCCACGCAGGCGGCCAGCTCGTGGCGCTCGTCGGCGACGCAGACATTTTTACCCGCCTCCGACAGCTTCCGCGCGAGCTCCCGCAGGAGCGTGGTCTTGCCCATGCCGGGGCCGGAGACGATCAGGGCCGATCTGATCCCGCCCGTATCGTCAAGGATGTATGGCAAAACGCTGTCGGCGCAGCCCCTGACCTCCCGGCTCACGCGCACGCACACCGACCCGACGCCCGCCATGCCCGCGATCCTGCCGCCGTCCCACACGAGCCTGCCGCACACCCCGACCCGGCAGCCGTCCTTTAAGGTGAAGAAGCCCTGCCGAAGCTCCTCCTCCCGGGCGTAGAGGCTGTGATCTGAAAGCGCCGCGAGGATGCGTCGCAGCGTCCCGGCGTCCACGATCTCATCTGACAGCCAGTCGCCCGCCACGCCGCAAAGCTGAACGGGCCGTCCCGCCCGAAGCCGCACCTCGCGGACCTCGCCCGACATGCGCAAAAGCGTCGCGCCCGCCTCCCCGGGCAGCAATTCGCCCAGCGCCTTCAGCGTCCCCATGCTCTCGCCCCCTCTCATATCCTATGGCGCGTCTGCGCTGTTCATGCCGGATACGCGGTTGACGGGGCGGGGCAAAGGCTGGTATAATAGCGATGGATATTGTGATGGAGGCGATGGGATGGCCGGGAACAAGTCGCGGATACTGTACCTCGTGAAGCTGTTCTCCGAGGAGACGGACGAGGACCACAGCCTGACGCTGAACGAGATCAACGACCGTCTCGAGGCCGCGGGTCTCTCCGCCGTCACCCGCAAGACGCTCTACGAGGACTTCGAACAGCTTCGGGAGTACGGTCTGGAGGTCCAGTCCGAGCGCCGGGGCCGAAGCTCCTGTTACTTTTTGGCGGACCGGGCGTTCGAGCTGCCGGAGCTGAAGCTGCTGGTGGACTCGGTGCAGGCGTCGCGGTTCATCACCGAGCGCAAGTCCCGCCAGCTCATCCGCAAGCTGGAGGGCCTCGCCAGCCGCCACCAGGCCCGGGAGCTTCACCGGCAGGTGCTCATCACCGGGCGGGTCAAGAGCATGAATGAGTCCATCTACTACAACGTGGACAAGCTGCACGCCGCCATCAACCAGAACAGCCAGATCCAGTTCCAGTACTTCCAGTGGGACGTGAACAAGAATATGGTGCTCCGGCACGACGGGGCGCTGTACACCGTTAGCCCCTGGGCGCTGATCCTGGACAACGAGAATTACTACCTCGTGGGCTTCGAGGGCGGCAGGATCAAGCACTACCGGGTGGACAAGATGCTGCGCATCAAGGCCACCGGCGTCCCCCGGGAGGGCGGCGAGCACTACCACGAGCAGGACTACGGCAGCAAGAGCGTGTTCGGCATGTTCGGCGGCGACGTGGTGCCCGTGACGCTGGAGGCGGAGGCCTGGATGGCGGGCATACTGATCGACCGCTTCGGCAACGACCTCCCCATGATACAGACGGAGGACGAGAAGATCGAGGTCCGGGTGAACGTGGCGGTCAGCCCCCAGTTCTTCGGCTGGCTGGTCAGCCTGGGCGACGGCATCCGGCTGACCGGGCCAAAGCCCGTCGTCGCGGCGATGCGGCGGCTGCTGACGGACATATCGTCGCATTATGATTAAAACCGACTATGGTCTGTACAGACCATAGTCGGTTTTAATATGAGGTCCGCGCACGGCGCGGCCAAATCGTTAAAATCGGGTTTTTTTGTGCAGAAAAGCCGATTTGTCTATTGACTGGCCGTGGCAAAATGGTAAAATCAAACCATCCTAACCGGACGGGCTGTCAGGATTTACCACCTATGACGACGGTCCAAAACCATTCCGATATATGATAAGGAGGAACTCATCATGAAACGTCATATCGCCCTGCTCGTCGCCCTGCTGCTGGTCGCGGCCACGCTGCCCGCCTACGCCGCCGGCGCCATCGAGACCACCGAGGAGACCTGGTACGTGCTGTCCCACTCCGACGACTATCGCGTCTACTTCTACGCGGGCGTGAAGAACGGCTCGGACAAGCCCGTGTCCGTCAACGACCTGCTGTTCGAGATCCAGGCGCCCGATGGCCTGACCATCGACTCCACCGCCAAGTACAAGCTCTATCCCGAGGTGCTGAAGGCCGGCGAGGAGGGCTGGCTGGTCATCTCCAAGGACGTGAAGGACGTCGCCAGCAAGTCCGACATCGACCACTACACGCTGACCATCACCAGCAAGGTCAACGAGGACAAGGAGTGCGTCGCCCTGGCCGTCAACGCGGGCTACCTGACCAAGGACGAGGACGACAACGAGGACGTGCTGCGCGCCAGCGTCACCAACAGCAATTCCGACGTGGCCTTCGACATCACCGTCGCCATGGCCGCCAAGGACGCCGAGGGCAAGCTGCTGTACGTCGTGGGCGACACCGCCAAGGACACCGGCCTCGCCGCCAACGCCGCGCTGCTGCGCCGCGCTCTCATCCGCACCGACATCATGGACGAGCTGGAGGACAACGGCGTGGAGATCGCCTCCGCCGCCGCCATCGCCTACACCGTCAACGACCTGGACGACTGAAACCGCTGACCCCGTCCACAAACCGACTCTGGTCGGTTTGTGGACCCCATTACGCAACGCGCTGCTCATAGGAGACACATCTTGGTATCCAGAAAGAAAATCGCCATCATGGAATCGTTGATGAAGCTGCTCGACGAGCGTCCCCTCAACCACATCACCGTCAGGGACATCGTGGAGGACTGCGGCGTGAACCGCAATACCTTCTACTATCACTTTGACGACATCTCCTCGGTGATCGAGGCCATCATCCTGCGGGAGGTGGACGGGGTGATGGAGGATTACAGGGACATCTCCTCGATGGAGGAGTGCTTCGAGGCCGCGTTCCGCATCGGCCACCAGCACCGCAACGCCGTGTACCACATCTACAATTCGTCCAACCGGGACTTCCTGGAGCGACGCCTGATGGAGATCTGCAAATACGTGGCCACCCAATTCGTGGACAAGACCGCGGAGGGCCGTGTGCTACGGCCCGAGGACCGGGACATCATCATCCACTCGTATCAATGCGAGTTCTTCGGCTACACCATCGACTGGCTGAACAACGGCATGGACGAGCACGCCAAGGCGCGCTTCCTCCGGCTGTGTCAGCTTCGCGCGGGCTCCACGCAGGAGATGCTGGACCGCAGCCGCATCATATGAACACCGAATACACAGGCCGCACATGGCCTTCAAACGATACATACCGCCATGGGAGGGAGCAGGACATGCGTTCCACTAAACTGATACGGGCCGCGAAGCTCGGCTATATCATACTTTCGATCATCACCTGCCTGATGGGCGCGGTGATGCTGACCCAGCCGGACGTGACCGTCGGGGTCATCGCCCGGGCCGTGGGCGCGATGATGGTGGCCTTCGGGGTCATCAAGCTCATGGGCTACTATTCCAGGGACCTTTACCGGCTGGCGTTCCAGCACGACCTGGCCCTGGGCATACTGACCCTGAGCGTGGGCTGTCTGGCGCTGCTGAGGCCCGGCTGGGCGATGAACCTGCTGTGCCTGGCGCTGGGACTTGAGATCATTACAGAGGGCCTGTTCCGCATCCAGACGGCGCTGGACGCCCGGCGGTTCGGGCTCGAGACCTGGTGGCTCATCATGGCGCTGGCGGTGGTGGCCGGGGGCGTGGGCGTGGCGCTGATCGTCTCCCCCGCCGAGGGCGGCCTGATGCTCACCCAGCTCCTGGGCGCGTCGCTGATCGCCGAGGGCATCCTCAATCTCTGCGTGGCGCTATGCGCGGTGAAGATCGTCGCCCACCAGCAGCCCGATCTGAACTATTGATAAAACGGAGGCAGGCATCATGAAACGGAATATCACGCGCGGCATCTCCATGATCGTCATCCTCACCCTGCTGTGCGGCATGCTGCTGCCGGCGATGGCCGAGGACAAGAAGGAGACCGTCTACGCCTTCGCCGACGCCGAGGGCAGCGTGCGGGAGGTCACCGTCAGCGAGCGGCTGTACAATCCCGACAAGCTGGACAAGCTGGAGGACGTGAGCGCCCTTCATGACATCGAAAACGTCGGCGGCGACGAGACCTACACCGTCCAGGACGGCGTGATGGTCTGGGACGCCAACGGGTCCGACATCCTCTATGAGGGCACCTCCGACGCGCCGCTGCCGGTGAGCGTTTCCTTCAAATACAAGCTGGACGGCCAGCCCATCGACCCCAGGGACCTTCCGGGCAAGAGCGGCAGATTGGAGGTCGAGATCAGCTACCAGGCCCACGAGACCGAGACCGTCAAGGTCAACGGCTCCCGGGAGCAGATGACCGTGCCCTTCATCATGGTCACCGTGTTCCGCGTGGAGGAGGACACCTTCGACAACATCGAGGTGGACAACGGCAAGGTAGTGGACGCGGGCAACTTCCGCGCCGTCATCTGCTACGGCCTGCCCGGGGTGCGCGAGGCGCTGCACCTGGACGACTACGACGACCTCGACGTGGACCTGCCCACCACCTCCGTCATTACCGCGGACGTGACCGATTACGCGGACTACGGCACCTATACCATCGCCACCAGCTACATTCCCGACAACATCGGGGACGACGACCTTGACCTGGATCTCTCGGGCATGGCCGACGAGATGGACGACGCGATGCTGCTGCTGACCGACGGCGGCGACGAGCTCTACGAGGGCACGGGCAGCCTGCTGGACGGCGTGGCGCAGTTGAAGGACGGCACCGGCGAGCTGTACGACGGCGTCGGCACCCTCGAGGACGGCACCGCCGACCTGTTCGACGGCGCAAAGGCCCTGAACGAGGGCGCGGGCGACCTGAAGGACGGCGCGTCCGACCTGGACGACGGCGCGAACGAGCTCTACGACGGCGCGCGGCAGCTCCGGGACGGCAGCTCCGACCTCTACGACGGCGCGTCCCAGCTCTACGACGGCACCGCCGACCTGCTGGACGGCGCGGAGACGCTGCACGACGGCACCTGCGAGCTGTACGACGGCGGGAAGGAATTGGACGCGGGCGTCGGCACGCTGGCCGAGGGGCTCGAGGAGATCGACAGCAACAGCGAGGCGCTGGTGGACGGCGCGCGACAGATCTTCGAGGCCGTCATCGACGCCGCCAACGACGGCCTGGAGGAGAAGGAGGACGACTTCGCCAAGCTGGACATCAAGCTGCATACCCTTACATTGGATAATTACAACAACGAGATCGCGCGGCTCAAGCGGGAGCTGCTGGCCAACGTGGAGGACTACGTCTACGAGGAGGCGAACCGCCAGCTGGCCGAGAAGGTCCGCGCCGTGGTGGCCCGCGAGGTCGCCAAGCAGGTGCGCGAGGTGGCCTACCAGCAGGTGGTGGACGCCGTAAATGAAGCGGCCCAGGAGCAGGTGGCCGAGCAGGTACTGGCCGGGGCCTCCGAGCTTGTGAAGCAGCAGGTGGAGGCCGGCGCGCGTGAGCTGGTCAAGGCCCAGGTCACCGACGCCGTGCGCCAGCAGGTGCGCGAAAAGGTCGTGGCCGCCGTCACCGAGACCGTCCGCGAAAAGGTCGTCGAGGGCGCGAAGGCCAAGGTCCGCGCCGAGGTGGAGAAGGCCGTCGAGGCCCAGGTGCGCGAGAAGGTCGAAGCCGTCGCCCGCGCCCAGGTGGAGGCCGCCGTGCGGAACCCCAGCGAGGAGGACGTCGCCGCAGAGATCGAGCGCCGCATGGCCTCCGCAGAGGTGCAGGCCATGATCGACGCCGAGACCGAGGCGCAGTTGGCCAGCGCTGACGTGCAGGCCGCCATCGACAGCCAGCTTGCGGCCGCCATCCGCCCCCGGGTGGAGGATGCCTACAAGACCAACATCCGCACGCAGGTCGTGACCGCCGCCGGGGATCAGATCCGGCAGCAGGTCACCGCCGAGATCGAGCGCCAGGTGCGCGACGAGGTCCGCGCCACGCTGACCGCGCCCGCCGAGAGCACCGAGGACAATGATACCGCTGCTGAAACCGAACCTGCCGAGGAGCAAGAGCAACAGCAGGAACAGGAATCGCAGGAGCAGGAACAGCAGGAGGCCGAAGCCGCGGAAGAAAACGCCGCCGAGGAGCCTGCCGAAGCGGAAGCGAACGAGGCCGAGGAAAGCACGGTCGAAGAAGCGCATCCCGCCGAAGCCGCGGAAGAGGAACACAGCGAAAGCGAAAGCGGCAGCACTGAAAGCTCCGAGAGTTCGGACAGTTCCGAGCGTTCCGACAGTTCGGACAGTTCCGAGCGTTCCGACAGTTCGGACAGCGGCGACGAGGGCGGCGAGCAGTCCGCCCGGCTGTTCATGAGCTGGCTGGCCTACGCCGAGGAGGGCGACATCGACGCCCAGGTCGAGGCGTTGGTCAAAGAGAAGATGGCCTCCTCGGAGATACAGTCGAAGATCGACGCCCTGGTGAACGCCGAGATCGACCGGCAGACCGAGGCGAAGCTGAGCTCCGCCGAGATCCAGGCCGCCATCGACGCCGCCGTCGCGGAGCAGGTGGCCGACCCCGCCAACCGCGCCCAGGCCGAGGCCCAGGTCCGCGCCCAGGTGGAGGAAGCCGCCAAACAGCGCGTCCGCGAGGCCATCGGCAACCTGAGCGACGACGACGTGGCCGCGATCGTGGACGAGAAGATGCAGAGCGACGCGGTGCAGGCCCAGATCGACGCGGGCGTGCAGTCCCAGATGGCGACGCCCGACGTGATCGCCATCATCGACCAGAACACCGAGGCCCAACTGGCCTCCGACGACGTGGCCGCCATGATCGAGGCCGAGCTTGCCAATCAAATGGCGTCGGACGAGGTGCAGGCGATCATCGAGCAGAACACCGATGCGCAGATGGCCTCCGACGAGGCGCAGGCCGCCATCGAGCAGAACACCGACCAGCAGATGGCCTCCGACACCGTGCAGGCCATGATGGCCGCGGAGAACGAGAAGCAGCTCGCCTCCGACGCGGTGAAGCAGCAGATGGACGCCGAGACCAAGAAGCAGCTCGCCTCCGACACCGTCCGCGCCCTCATCAACAAGAACATCGCGGAACAGTGGGAGAGCGACCAGGTCAAGCAGCTCGTCAAGGATGCCATCCACGAGCAGATGGCGTCCTCCAAGGTCCAGAAGATCATCTATGAGAACATCGAGGACCAAAAGACCAAGTCCGAATACCTGAACGCCGTGGCCGACGCCCTGGAGGAGAACGGCAAGGACGGCGACAACTACCGCACCCTGGCCGACCTGATGGACAGCCTGGGCGACGTGGAGGAATTCTACAACGGCCTGAAGGACTACACCGACGCGGTGTCCCAGGCCAAGGATGGCGCGAAGGAGCTGCACGACGGCTCCGGCACGCTGCTGGACGGCGTGGAGCAGTTGAACGACGGCGCGTCCGACCTGTACGACGGCGCGAAGCAGTTGAACGACGGCGCCTGGGACCTGGCCGACGGCGCGAAGCAGCTGAACGACGGCGCGTCCGACCTGCTGGACGGCGCGGCGCAGTTGAGCGACGGCACGTCCGACCTGCTGGACGGCGCGGGACAGCTCTACGACGGCACCGGCGACCTGCTGGACGGCGCGGAGCAGCTGAACGACGGCGCGGGCGAGCTGCGGGACGGCGCGCGGACGCTGGACGACGGCGCGTCCGACCTGCTGGACGGCGCGGAGCAGTTGAACGCGGGCGCGCTGACCCTGCGGGACGGCCTGCACGCCTTCAACGAGGAGGCGGTGCAGAAGCTGGTGGAGATCATCGACGACGACTACCAGACCATCTCCGACCGGGCCCACGCCATGATCGACCTGATGCGGGACTACCCCTCCTACTCGGGACTGCCCGAGGGCAAGACGGGCGTCACCCAGTTCCTCATCAAGACCGACAGCATCGAAGCGGCGGATTGACACACCGGCGGCAGGGCGGTCCCCCACCCTGCCGCCTGAACATTGGAGGCTTGCGGCATGAAGGCGATCGGAAAGATCATTGCCAAATACAGGATACTGGTGATCCTCGTGGCGGTGGCGCTGCTGGTGCCCTCGGGCATCGGTTACCTGCGCACGAAGGTCAACTACGACATATTGAGCTACCTGCCCGACAGCCTGGACACGGTCTACGGCCAGGACGTGATGGTGGAGGACTTCGGCTCCGGCGCGTTCTCCATGGTCATCGTGGAGGGCATGGACAAGCGTGACGTGGCCGCGCTGGAGCAGAAGCTCGAGCAGGTGGACCACGTGGACGAGGTCCTCTGGTACGACGACGTGCTGGGGCTCGAGGTGCCGGAGGGGATGCTCCCCAAGAAGGCCCACGACATCTTCTTCCACGGGGACGCCACGATGATGCTGGCGCTGTTCGACAACACCACCTCCTCCGAGGACACCATGGACGCCATCGTCCAGATGCGCGGCATCGTCAACAAGCAGTGCTACATCAGCGGCATGGCGGGCATCGTCACGGACATCAAGAACCTGGCCATGCAGGAGATGCCGGTCTACGTGGTCGTGGCGGCGCTGCTGTCGCTGCTGGTGCTGATGCTGACCACCACGTCCTTCGTGCTGCCGTTCATCTTCCTGTCCTCCATCGGCGTGGCCATCGTGTACAACATGGGCACCAACGTGTTCCTGGGCCAGATCTCCTACATCACCCAGGCGCTGGTGGCGGTCTTGCAGCTGGGCGTCACGATGGACTACTCCATCTTCCTGCTGCACAGCTACGAGGCCGCCAAGCCCTCCCACGCCACCCGCGAGGACGCCATGGCCGCGGCCATCTCGGAGACCTTCGTGTCCGTCATCGGCTCCTCCGTCACCACCATCGCGGGCTTCGCGGCGCTGATCTTCATGACCTTCGCGCTGGGCCGTGACCTGGGCGTGGTGATGATCAAGGGCGTCATCATCGGCGTGCTCTGCTGCGTCACGTTCCTGCCGGCGATGCTTTTGACCTTTGAAGGGCTCATCGAAAAGACCACCCACCGGCCTTTCCTGCCGAACCTGGACAAGTTCTCCGACTTCGTCATCAAGACCCGGGCCGTGTGGATCCTGATCTTCCTGGTGGTCGTCTATCCCGCCTACAAGGGCAACAACGCCGTGGAGCTCTACTACAACATCGACAAGGGCCTGCCGGACACCCTGGACAGCGCCATCGCCAACAAGAAGCTGTCCGAGGAGTTCAACATGTCCAACATCCACATCCTGATGGTGGACAGCAGCCTGTCCTCCAAGGCCAAGTCGAAGATGATCGACGAGTTCGAGGACGTGGACGGCGTGCAGTGGGTGCTGGGATTAAACAGCCTGTCCGGCGGCATGGTGCCCGAGGACATGCTGCCCCAGAAGCTCACCAAGAAGCTCCGCACCGACAAGAACGAGCTGATGATGATCTGCTCGGACTACTCCTCCGCCACGCCGGAGGTCAACGCCCAGATCGCGAAGATCGAGGAGATCACCGCCCGGTACGACCCCACCGCCATGGTCATCGGCGAGGCGCCGCTGATGAAGGACCTGGAGGACGTGACCTCCGTGGACCTGGTGCGCGTGAACACCGTGTCGGTGCTGGCCATATTCGTCATCGTCATGTTCGTGTTCAAGTCGCTGAGCCTGCCGGCCATACTGGTGACGGTCATCGAGTTCGCCATCTTCATCAACATGGCCTGGTCCTACTACACCGGCGTGCACCAGCCCTTCGTGGCCCCCGTGGTGGTGGGCACCATCCAGTTAGGCGCGACGGTGGACTACGCCATACTGATGACCACCCATTACGTGCGCGAGCGGCAATCCGGCAAGGGCAAGCACGCGGCCATCTCCGCGGCGCACCGGGCGTCCATCGTGTCCATCATCACAAGCGGCCTGTCCCTGTTCGCCGCCACCGTCGGCGTGGCCGTCTACTCCAACGTGGACATGATCAAGGCCATCGTCATACTGCTGGCCCGCGGCGCGCTCATCAGCATGGCCGTGGTCATCGTGCTGCTGCCCGCGATGCTGAACGTGTTCGACAAGCTCATCTGCTACACCACCGTCGGCATGCGGTCCTGCGCCAACATAAAGGACGCCTGACTTGTTGTATAATTAATTACCCACCAAACCGTTCCCCGCGGTTTGGTGGGTAATTTTTTTATAGCTTCGTGTGCTATGATGTCTCCGGAAACAAGGGAGCGGGATGACAGAGCCCCAGCAGCCCGAAGGAGGCGTTTTTCATGTTCAACCCCAAGGGCTTCTTCACCCCCGACGGCTACGTGGGCTTCCTGCCCGACGGCAGCAGGCTGTACTTCCCGACCTACGACGAGTACCTGGAATATGTGGAGGAGGCGGCGTAACATGTACGAGATCACATACCTGGTGTTCATCCGCTACCGCGGGCCCTTCGGCCTGAACATCCCCATCCCCCGGCTGCGCACCGCCCACGTGGACCGGCCCTTCAAGCCCTTCCGCAGCTTCAGCCTCGAGGACGTGCTGTTTGGCGGCGAGAGGGGGCGGTGAGCGTGGACAAGCTCAAGGAATGGGAGGAGCGCATCGCCCAGGCCCCGCAGGCCGAGGTCGCCAACATCGACTACCTGGAGCTGTTGGCGGAGTGCCGAATCCTCGACGCCGAAATGACATCGTAGCGAAATAAAGGCTTCAATAATTGGGCTTAACGGTTGCGGAAAGAGGGGCATCGTGTTATAATATTGCTAATGACCCCACGGTTTCCAATTACAATCGGAGGTGCCCAAACGTGAAGCAAAAGCAGTACAAGCTCCTTTCCATAGACCCCTGGCTCCAGCCCTACTACAACGACATCGACCTGCGCATGAACCGCCACGCCCAGACCCGCAAGGCGCTGCTGGGCAGCAAGGCCGACCTGTCCTCCTTCGCCAACGGCTACATGTACTTCGGCTTCCACCGGACTAAGACCGGCTGGGTGTTCCGGGAGTGGGCCCCGGGCGCGGACGCCATCCACCTGATCGGCGAGTTCAACGACTGGGACCGTAAGTCCCACCCGCTGACCCGGAAGGAGAACGGCGTCTGGGAGATCGAGCTCGAGGGCGCGGATGCGCTCAAGCACCGCCAGAAGGTGAAGATCCAGGTGACCAAGGACGGCGTGTCCACCGACCACCTGCCCGCCTACATCCGCTACGCCAAGCAGGACAAGGCCACCAACCTGTTCGACGGCTTCGTGTGGGCCCCGGAAAAGCCGTTCCAGTGGACCGACGGCGGCTACGGCAAGCGCAAGGTGTCCCCGCTGTTCATCTACGAGTCCCACATCGGCATGGGCCAGGAGGCCGAGCGCATCGGCACCTACCGCGAGTTCGCGGACTTCAACCTGCAATACATCCACGACCTGGGCTACAACACCGTGCAGCTCATGGCCATACAGGAGCACGCCTACTACGCCTCCTTCGGCTACCAGGTCACCAACTTCTTCGCGGCGTCCTCCTGGTACGGCGAGCCGGAGGACCTGAAATACCTCATCAACCGCGCCCACGAGCTGGGCATGTACGTGCTGCTGGACGTGGTGCACTCCCACGCCTCGGACAACGCCACCGACGGCCTCAACATGCTGGACGGCACGGACTACCAGTACTTCCACCACGGCGACCGGGGCTGGCACCCCGCCTGGGGCACCCGCCTGTTCGACTACGGCAAGCACGAGGTGCTGCACTTCCTGCTGTCCAACCTCAAGTTCTGGCTGGAGGAGTACCACTTCGACGGCTTCCGCTTCGACGGCGTGACCTCCATGATCTACCAGGACCACGGCCTGGGCACCGCCTTCACCGATTACAGCATGTACTTCGGCCTGAACACCAACGTGGACGCGCTGACCTACCTGCAGCTGGCCAACGAGCTCATCCACACCGTGAACCCCTTCGC
>JAFUWR010000027.1 GCA_017471125.1 Clostridia bacterium
CCGGCTTTCTCAAGACCACGATGCTCAAGGCCGTGGACGACGTGTCCTTCAACATCCGAAAGGGCGAGACCCTGGGCCTGGTGGGGGAGAGCGGCTGCGGCAAGACCACCGTGGGCCGCACAATGCTGTACCTGTACAAGCCCACCGCGGGCGAGATCTGGTTCGACGGCAAGCAGATCCTGCCCGGGCCGACTTTGAAGGAGTTCCGCAAGCGGGCGCAGCTCGTGTTCCAGGACCCCTATTCGTCCCTGAACCCCCGCATGACCGTGGCGGACATCGTGGCCGAGCCGCTGGACGTGCACAAGCTGTACGCCAACAAGGCCGAGCGCGAGGAGAAGATACGCCACCTGATGGGCCTGGTGGGCCTCAACACCGAGCACGCCACCCGCTACGCCCACGAGTTCTCCGGCGGCCAGCGCCAGCGCATCGGCATCGCCCGGGCCCTGGCCTCGGAGCCCGAGTTCATCGTCTGCGACGAGCCGGTCAGCGCCCTGGACGTGTCCATACAGGCCCAGGTCATCAACATGCTGGAGGACCTGCAGAGCAAGCTGGGCCTGACCTACCTGTTCATCGCCCACGACATGAGCGTCGTCAAGCACATCTCCAACCGCATCGCGGTGATGTACCTGGGCCATATGGTGGAGCTGGCCGCGGCCAACGAGCTGCACCACCACCCGCTGCACCCCTACACCATCTCGCTGATGAGCGCCGTGCCCATGCCGGACCCGGAGCTCAGCCGCAAGCAGAAGCGCATCGTGCTGGAGGGCGACGTGCCCAGCCCGCTGAACGTGCCCAGCGGCTGCCCCTTCCGCACCCGCTGCAGCCGCGCCGACGCCAAATGCGCCCAGGCCGCGCCCGCGTTCGAGGAGGCCGCGCCCGGACACTTCGTCGCCTGCTATCACATCTGAACATCGTCACCGCCTTTGGCAGTGTTCGATAAACGGGACGGTCATACCGTTCCGAAGAAAAAAAGGAGGATACCCCAATGAAGAAAATGCTCGCGATCCTGCTGGCCCTGGTGCTGGCTGTGGGCATGACCACCGTGGCGGTCGCCGAGGGCGGCGGCAAGGTGATCAACGTGATGTTGGGCGGCGGCACCCCGCTGTCCATAGACCCCGCGCTGAACAGCGCCTCCATCGGCAGCAATACCATCCGCTCCGCGTTCAACGGCCTGATGGGCTTCCATCTGGACGAGAACGGCGAGCCCGTGATGAAGCCCGAGCTGGCCGAGTCCTATGAGATCTCCGAGGACGGCCTGACCTACACCTTCGTGCTGCGCGAGGGCCTGAAGTGGTCCGACGGCTCCGACTTTGCCGCCAGCGAGCTGGTGGCCGGCTGGAACCGCGCCGCCTCCGCCGACCTGGGCGCCGACTACGGCTTCCTGTTCGACGTGATCTCCCGCAACGAGGACGGCACCCTGGCCATCGACGTGGACGACGCGGCCCGCACCATCGTGGTGCACATGCCCAATCCCTGCGCCTACTTCCTGGATCTGTGCGCGTTCCCGGTGTTCTACGCCGTGAAGGCTGACCTGGCCGACAACGAGGGCATCTGGGCCACCAATCCCGAGACCTACATCGGCACCGGCCCCTTCCGCATGACCAAGTATGCGGTGGACGACGTCATCTCCTTCGAGAAGAACCCCTACTACTGGAACGCGGACGCCGTGAAGCTGGACGGCGTGAACTTCTACCTGTCCGAGGACAACGTGGCCATCCTGACCGCGTATGAGAACGACACCGTGCAGTACATCCAGTCTATCGACCCCACCGAGTTCGATCGCCTGAACGCGACCTATCCCGGCGAGCTGGAGTACTACATCACCCAGGGCACCTACTACATCCTGTTCAACGTCTACAAGGACCTGAGCCCCGCCGGCAAGCAGCTCTCCGTGCAGGAGCAGAGCAAGGCCCGCTTCGCCCTGGGCCAGATGGTCAACCGCAACGAGCTGGTCACCTACGTCACCAAGGGCGGCCAGGAGCCCGCGACCGGCTTCTTCCCCGCTGGCCTGGCCGACGGCCTGAACGACGACGTGCGTTCCGCCGAGGGCTACGGCGCCTGGTACACCGACACCGACGAGCTGAGCGACGTGAACCCCGACTTCACCGTGGATCAGGTCGAGGCCCTGCAGACCCTGATCGACCTGGGCTACGCCTATGAGGGCTCCATCGAGGACGGCGACATCATGTTCACCGACTTCCCGTCCATCGAGTTCGCCTTCAACAACTCCGGCGCCAACGCCCTGATCATCCAGTACGTCCAGGAGACCTGGAACCGCGTGGGCATCCCCTCCACCATCAACACCGAAGCCTGGGCCACCCTGCAGACCAAGCTCAAGGAGGGCGACGCCGAGGCCGCCCGCATGGGCTGGGTGTCCGACTTCAACGATGTCGTGAACTTCCTGGAGATCTTCATCTCCAACTCCGGCAACAACTACCCGCGCCTGGGCCGCGAGATCGGCACCTACACCCGCAACAGCGAAGTGACCGCCGACGCCGGCATCGGCGCTTACTGGGGCGAGAACGGCGACCAGACCTGGGCCGAGGCGTATGACGCCGTGGTCGACCAGGTGAAGGCCGCCACCGATCCCGCCGAGCGCGCCGCCCTCGCCGCGCAGGCCGAGAACGTGCTGATGGCCACCGGCGGCGTCGCCCCGCTGTACTTCTACACCACCCCCCAGATGCTCAAGCCCGCCGTGCACGACGTGATCCGCCTTGCCACCGGCGACGTCATCTGGAACTACGCCTACATGGACTAAGCTCCACGGCGGCGAAGCGGCCCGAAAGGGCCGCTTTGCTTATAGAGGGGAGAGTTGAGAGTGGAGATATAGGCACCAGGGGACGACCTCTCATACTAATCTGCTTCTAAATATAGACAACCGAAAGAGAGTGTGGTATAATGAAATAGGTGATAATGATGAAGAAATACGAGATAAGCAAAGAAGAATACGAGGCCATAAAAGCAAAAGAAAAGGCGACGCGAGACAAGA
>JAFUWR010000266.1 GCA_017471125.1 Clostridia bacterium
CGCACGGGGCGGACGGTCCGCAGGGCTTCGACGAAGGGCAGCTCCAGCCGCCCCGCCACGTCCCGCGCCAGCAGCGCCGCCTGGTTGAAGCCGCGCCGCCGCAGCCGCCTCGGGTGCATGGGCACGCAGGTCACGCAGTCCGCGCCGGTGGGCGCGATGAAGTCGTAGGCCATCGCCATGTCCCGGGCCATGAAGCCCGCCAGCGCCGAGACGCCGACGTACTTCAACTGCCGCACGACCCGCGCCGCCGGGTCCCGGTAGGCGTAAGCGTAGGCCGCGCCGTCCAGTCCCTCGGGCGGCGGCCCCGCGCCGATCCAGTTCTCGTTGAGCGCCCGCCGGCAGTCCGGGCATATCCAGTCCTCGGCGCAGCCCGTCAGCCCGCCGCAGCCCATGCACACCGCCCGTCGGGGGAACAGTACCCGCAGGGCCTTATCCAGTCCCCTCACGCCCGCCTCCCGGCGGCGTCGGCCAGCCTGCGATCCAGCGCCGAATAGCGCCGGGTGATGTGGTTGTTGTCCACCATCTGCCGCACGCACCCCTCCCGGCCCACCAGCACCACCAGCCGCTTGGCCCGGGTGATGGCGGTGTAGAGCAGGTTGCGGGTCATCAGCATCGGCGGGCCGGACACCAGCGGCAGCACCACGGCGTCGAACTCGCTGCCCTGGCTCTTGTGGACGGACATGCAGTAGGCCAATTCCAGGTCGTCCAGCAGCCCCTCGTCGTACTCGGCCACCCGGCCGTCGTCGAACTCTACCACCAGCGCGCGCTCCTTCCGGTCCACGGCGATGACGTAGCCGATGTCCCCGTTGAACACCCCGTCGCCCTCCTCGCCGCCGCGCTCCCAGGCCAGGTCGTAGTTGTTGCGCACCTGCATCACCTTGTCGCCCCGGCGAAACACCGTCTGCCCGTGCTGGAGCTCCGGCACGTCCCGCCCCGGCGGATTGAGCGCCGCCTGGAGAAGCTCGTTTAAGTGGAACACGCCCACCTCGCCCCGCTTCATGGGGGCCATCACCTGGATGTCCCGCAGCGCGTCGAAGCCCATGTAGTTGGGAAGCCGGGTCCTGACCAGCGCCACCGTGGACGCCGCGGCCTGCACCGGCGTGTCCTTGCGCTCTAAAAAGAAATCCGTGTCCCGCACGCGGATGACCGGGTACTCGCCGCGGTTGACCAAATGGGCGTTCAGCACGATCTGGCTCTGTCCCGCCTGCCGGAAGATCTCGGTGAGCCTCACCACCCGGAGCGCGTCCGCGGCGATCAGGTCGCGCAGCACGTTGCCCGCGCCCACGCTGGGAAGCTGGTCGGCGTCGCCCACCAATATCAGCCGCGTCCCGGGCCTCAGCGCCGACAGCAGCGATTTCATCAAAAAGATGTCCACCATCGACATCTCGTCCACGATCACCACGTCCGCGTCCAGCGGGTCGTCGGCGTTTTTCATGAAGCCCTGCCCCTCGCCGGAGTATTCCAGCAGCCGGTGGATGGTCTGGGCGGGACAGCCGGTGGCCTCGCTCATGCGGCGGGCGGCGCGGCCCGTGGGCGCGCACAGCTCCACGGCCCCCAGGCGGCGCATGACCCGTATGATGAGGTTGATGGACGTGGTCTTGCCGGTGCCCGGGCCGCCGGTGATGATGCAGATGCCCTCCTTGGCCGCGGCCAGCACCGCCTCCCGCTGCTGGGCGCACAGCGCCACGCCTTCCCCGGCCTCGTAGTCCGCGACCAGGCGCTCCAGCTCCCCGTCGGAGAATCTGGGCGGCTTGATGCTGCGCAGCTGCTTGACCAGCAGCCGCGCGGTGTCCCGCTCGGCGCGGTGGTAGCGGGGGAGGTAGACCGCGTCGTCGTCCCCGACCTTCTCCGCGATCAGCTGATCCTCTATCAGCAGCGCCCGCAGCTCGCGCTCCACCAGCGCGGCCTCCGCGTCCAGCATGCGGCAGGCCTGGTCCACCAGCACGCCCGCGGGCAGGTACATGTGTCCCGCGCCGTTCGCGGCCTCGGTGAGCGCGTACTTGATGCCGGAACGCAGCCGGAACTCCGATTCCCGCCCGAAGCCCAGCCGCATGGCGATGTCGTCGGCGGTGCGGAAGCCCACGCCCGCGATCTCGTCGGCCAGCCGGTAGGGGTTCGACCGCAGCACCCGCTCGGTGGTGTCGCCGTAGGCCCGGTAGACCTTCAGGGACAGGGCGGGGGTGAGGCCGTACTCCTGCAAGAACATCAGCGTGCCGCGCATGCCGTTGTGCTCCGCGAAGGACTGGGCGATCATCGCCGCCTTCTTGCGGCCGATGCCGGGCACCTCCGTCAGGCGCTCCGGCTCGGATTCCAGCACGTCCAGCGTCCGCGCCCCGAAATAGGCCACGATCTGCTTGGCCATCGCCTTGCGCACGCCCTTGATGAGCCCCGAGGCCAGGAAGCGCTCCACGCCGGACTTGGTCTGGGGACGGGTGGCCTCGTAGCCCACGACCTTGATCTGCCGCCCGTAGTCCTTGTGCTCCACGATCTCGCCGTCGAAGGTGCCGTGCTCGCCCTCGGACAGGAAGGGCATGACCCCCACCGCCGCGATGGGCGACTTGCTGCCGTCCAGGCGCAGGGACGCCACCGTCCAGCCGTTGTCGGCGTTGCGGTAGACGATGCCCTCCACGGTCCCCTCGAACTTCGACATGCTCTGACCTCGCTGTATCTCAAAGTGATTTGACGATGTCCATGACCTCGGCGTGGATGTCCTCGATGCTTCGCATCTCCCCGTCCCGGGCGCAGGCCACGTCCCGCCAGCCGAACCGCTTCGCGCAGTACTCGGCGGCCTCCCGGCTGCGGCGCTGGTAGTCCAGGTCGCGCTCGTGGATGTCGCGCTTGGCCTCATCGCCGTGGTAGCGCGCCCGCATCAGCCGCTGGGACACGTCCGGGTCCACCCGCAGGTAGATGACCAGGTCCGGCGCGGGGATGCCCAGCAGGTCGTACTCGTAGCGGAACAGCCAGTCGAGGTACTCGTCCCATTCATCCCGCGGCAGCTTCGAGCACTGGTGCACGGCGTTGGAGGTGGCGTAGCGGTCGGCCACTATGGTGCCGCCATTTTCATAGATTGCGCCCCAGTCCCGCTTGTAGCTGGCGTAGCGGTCCACGGCGTAGAAGCTGGACGCCGCGTAGGCGTTCACGTCCTCGGGCTTCTTGCCGAATTCCCCGGCTAAGTACATCTTCACCAGTGCGCTGGAATCGGACTGGTAGTCCGGGAAGGACACCGCCCGCACGTTCACGCCCGCGGCCTTGAGCGCCTCCGTCAGCAGCTTCGCCTGGGTGGCCTTGCCCGAGCCGTCCAGCCCCTCGATCACGATCAACCTTCCCTTACGCATCTCCATGTCCCTCGATGATCTCCTTCATTTTCGCGGCGATGTCCTGCGCGCCGTCGATCTCCATGTAGTCCTGCCAAAGCGCCTCCAATTCCTCCAGCGCGTCGGCGAGGTCGTCGGGGTCGTCGCCGTCGGCCTGCTCCATCATGAACAGCGCGTCCTCGAACTCGGCGTTCAGCTCGTCCAGCGCCTCGTCGCCGCGCCCCTCGGCCAGCCGGTCGAGCGCATCCAGCGCCTCGCGCATCCGGGCGATGATGTCACCCATGTGATCCCCTCCATTCAATGGTAACATCATACCGCCAACGGCGGCGGCGTTCAAGCGGTTTCGGGAAAATTTTTTCGCATCGGCCCATATCCGGCAGGGAATCGCGGGCCTTATAGAGAATATTATCACGTTAAGCATGAATAGGAGGCGCGATATGAACGGCAAGACCCTGCGCGTGGCGCTTTGCGTCATATTGATCGCGATGTACGTGGGCGGGCTCGTCGCGCTGCTGATGCGCAAGGCGCTGATCGGCGTGAACCTGTGGGTGATCTCCCTGGTGGGGAGCCTGGGCCTGCTCTACTGGATACACACCAGGAATAAACAGGCAGAGGACGCGGAGAAGATCAAGAAGGGCATGCCCTACGGCGACCCGGACGATCCCGCCGCGCCGGTCGCACCGGTCGCACCGGTCGCACCGGTGGTGCCCCCGGAGGACGACGCATGAGGATGCGGCGCAAGCCCTGGACGGAGATCGAGCTGGCGGCTTGCCCGTTTTTCATCGAGCGCCCGTCGACCCACATCGGGACGTGGCAGTCCCTCTTTCCGCGGAAGCAGCCGGTGCATTTGGAGATCGGCTGCGGCAAGGGCGTGTCCACGGTACAGATGGCCCACGAGCACCCGGAGGTCAACTACATCGCCGTCGACGAGGTGCGCCACGTGCTGGCGGTGTCCTTCAGGAACACCCACGCGGCCTACGGCGATGACCCCATCGACAACCTGGTCTACTCCGCCGTGGACGCCATGATGATCCACGACACCTTCTCCGCCGCCGACGGCATCTCCCGCATCTACATCAGCTTCCCCAACCCCTGGGACGAGCGGGCCAAGCACCACAAGCGGCGGCTGACCCATCCCCGGCAGCTCAACCAGTACCGGGCGTTCCTGGCCCCGGAGGGGGAGATCTGGTTCAAGACCGACGACGACGCGCTGTTTCGGGCGTCGATCCGGTACTTCGGCGAGGCGGGCTTCGAGATCACATACATGACCGACGACCTGCACGCCTCGGGCTTTTCGCCCAACTACGTCAGTGAGCACGAGCGCCTGTACACCGAGCAGGGCAAGCGCATACATTTCCTGATCGCGAAAATGAACAACGGAGGTATCCATGCCATGAACGATTTCTTTGACACCAACCGGGCGGTCCTCGAAAACTTCACCAAGGTGTCCACCGCCGTGGGCGAGCGGGCCGACTACGTGCAGGGCGGCGGCGGCAACACGTCGGCCAAGCTGGCGGGCGGCATGATGGCCATCAAGGCTTCGGGCTACTGCCTGAAGGACATCCGCCCCGACAAGGCATATGCCGTCTTGAACTACGACGCGCTGCGGAAGTTCTACTACGGCTCCGACCCCGCGGACTTCGACGACGTGGAGAAGGCCGGCAGCGACCAGGCCAAGGCCAACACCCAGGTGATCGAGGGGCTCCAGCAGCTTCGCCCCTCCGTGGAGGCGGGCTTCCACTCCATCCTCGACACCTACGTGGCCCACAGCCATTCCGTGTACGCCAACCTGTGCACCTGCTCCAAGGAGCTTGCAGCCATCGCGGCCAAGGCCCTCGAGGGCGCGGACTACACCTGGGGCTGGGTGCCCTACGTCGATCCCGGCGCGCGGCTGACCTTCTCCATCCGCGACGAGCTGAAGCGGGTCGAGGCCGAGACGGGCCGCCGCCCCGCTGCCATCTTCATGCAGAACCACGGCCTCATCGCCCACGCCGACGACCCCGACGAGTGCGTGCGCATCCACACCGACGTGAACGACCGCATCGCGAGGGCCTTCGGCCTCGAGAACGGCTGCTTCCCCAAGGTGGAGGTGAAGGACCTGGGCGACGGTCTGTGCGAGGCGGTCTGCCCCTACCTGACCGACGCCTTGAAGTCCGGCGAGTTCACCGAGAAGTTCATGCTCGAAGCGCCGCTGTACCCCGACCAGCTCGTGTTCCTGACCGGCAGCTTCGCCTTCGGCAAGGGCCGTCCCGACGAGGGCATGGCGCTGGCTGACCCCGACACCGGCGCGGTGGTGTTCAACATGCCCGCGGCTAAGGCCCAGGTCATCGCCGAGACGCTGTGCTGCATCGTGTTCATCGTCCGCAACATCGCCAAGAACGGCTATACCCTCTCCACCCTCGGCGAAAAGGCCAAGGCATTCATCGCCAATTGGGAGAGCGAGAAGTACAGGAAGTCCCTGGCGGGGAAGTAATATCACCATGACACAAGCCGCCCCCTCCGACGCGGAGGGGGCGGCAATTATAATTGTTGGCGTTCATTTCACGCATATTCGACCTGTATGTCCCCATTCCCGATCGTGAACGTGAGGGCCTGGTGGGGCGGGACATGGATGCCCTCGACCGGGGGGCAGTCGGAGAAGCAGAGCCTCGCGCCCTTGTCCCGGAGCATGCGCATCAGGTCGGGGTGGGCGCTGTTGTAGCGGCGGTCGCTGGAGGCACAGCACACGGCGTACCGGGGCTGGACTGCGTCGATGAGCGCTGCGCTGGCCCCGTCCGCCTGTCCGTGGTGGCCCACCTTGAAGATGTCGGCCCGCAGGTCGGCGGGGTCGATGCCGCCGTAGCCCGCGCGGTTGGTGTCGCCGGGGAGCAGCACGGACGCGCCCTGATATTCCAGCCGCAGTATGACGGAGTAGTTGTTCATGGCCCCGTCCACGGCGGAGAGGGCTTTCAGCAACTCCGCCCCGTCGGGCAGGGCGCAGGCGCGGCGCAGGCGCTCGAGCAGCTCGGCCATGGGCGCTTCGCCGGGGCCGAGGACCTTGCAGTCCAGCCCGTCGCACAGCGCCTCCCGGTGTCCCGAGAGCACGGTGACCAGCTTGCAGCCCCCGTCCCGGAGCGTCCGGCACAGCGCCTGGTAGTCGTCCAGCGCCCGGATGAACTTGCTCTGGGAGGCGTTCTCCGCCAGCGCGGGATCCACCCATCGCAGGGCGCTCTCCGCGTACCCGTCGGGCAGGGCGTGCCAGAACACCTTCGGCATCCAGCGCTCGACCACCGGCAGCAGCCCGCACAGGTGATCCTCGTGGACGTGGGTGGACACCATCAGGTCGATGCGCTCGAGCCCGATGGATTCGAGGTACTCATGCGCTCGTATCCGGCCCGAGACGTTGTCGGCGTACTCCGACGCCTCCGCGCTGCCCGCGTCCACCAGCATCGTAAAGCCGGTCTCGCCGCAGCGGATCAGCATGGCCTCGCCGTAGCCCACATTGATAAAAGTCAGTTTCAGTGACATATCATCTTCCCATTTTCAGTGGATCGCTCGCTTGATATAGAAGCTCGACAGGATCAGCACCAGCACGGTCATGACGATGGCGCCGCAGCTGCCGAAGCCGAATTTCAGGTTCTTGATGCCGTAGTTGTACAGGAACTGGGTGATGGTGGAGGTGGTGCCGGCGGGACCGCCGCCGGTGAGGATGTTGACCTTCTCGAACAGTCGGAAGGTGTCGATGGTGCGCAGCAGGGCGCACAGGGCGATGCCCGACTTGATGTTGGGGATGGTGACGTAGAAGAACTGCTGCACCACGTTCGCGCCGTCGATCATGGCGGCCTCGTACTGGTTGGTGGAGACGCCCTGCAGGCTCGCGTAGAGAAGCAGGAACACGAAGGGCACGTTCTGCCACACGTCGATCAAAAGCACCGTGCCGAAGGCGGTCTTGGTGTCCATGAACCAGTTGTACACCGGCAGGTGCAGGCTTTCCAGCACCTGGTTGACGATGCCGTAGTTGGCCGACAGCATCATGCGCCAGCTCAGCGCCACAGTGACGGTGGGCAGCAGGTAGGGCAGCAGCAGCAGCGTGCGCATGACCTTCTGCCCCCTCTTCAGGGACTTGACGAACACGGCGATCAACAGGCCGATGACCATCTCGAAGATGACGGCGAGGATCGTGAACTTCACCGTGTTCAGCACCGCCTGCCGGAAGTAGTTGTTCTTAAAGAGCATGGCGTAGTTCTTGAAGCCCACGAACTTCGCCGCGTCGGTGCCCTTCAGATACTGGTAGTCGGTGAAGGAATAGATCAGCGTAAAGATCAGCGGATAGGCCGTGAGCGCCGCCATGACCAGCACGGTCGGGGCGATCATCAAGCGCGGGAACGCCCGTTCCGATGCGTCCGACGCCCTGGCGTTCGTCAATGCGTTTCGCTTCATGATGTTCGTGCGCCACGGGGCAGCGCACAGCCTCCTTTTTCTTGAGAGTGTGTCGGTGCCGGGGAGCCGCCGGCGCATGCCGGCAGCTCCCGCGGCGCGGGTTGTCATTACATCATCAGGAGCTCCAGCGCGCTCTGCGCGTCGGCCAGGCCCTGGTCCATGTCCTTCAGGCCCTGGATGACGGAATCCATCTCCACGCCCAGGGTCTCGGTGAACTCGGCCCACTGCTCGATGACGGGGCGATAGACGCCGGTCTCAAGCGCGGAGCAGACGATCTCGA